>DATHWA010000366.1:0-10465 GCA_035461025.1 Gillisia sp.
TATTTTGCTGAATATATCCATCAAAATAAATTGAATGCTGATCCTAAAAAATTCTTTGGCTCCGCCCTCGTGTATGCTGAAGAAAAAATGGAGGATCATATTAAAGAGCATCCTGAATGTTCCAAAATGGCAACCACGCTAACCCTCTTATTTTTCCCTCCAGACTTCAGTATTGCACATTTAATTTGGGTGGGGGATAGCCGAATTTATCATATAAGGGATAGAAGGGTTCTTTTTCAAACAAAAGATCATTCAGAAGTACAAAGCATGGTAGACATGGGCGAAATTTCACAGGAAGAAGCCCGAACTCATCCAAGAAAAAACATCATTGCCAGGGCGATATCCGGCTCATCTCATCCAACCAGGATTGATTATAAACAAATAGAAGATATTCATTCCAACGATTTTTTTCTGCTCTGTACAGATGGGCTTCTTGAAACCCTTGACAAAAATAAAATTGAAAAATGGTTTAAAAAAGAATTTAGTCCGGAGCAAATTAAGAAAGAGATATTAGAAAATGCGATGGGGAACACCAGGGACAATTACACGATGTACCTCATTAAAATCAATAATCCTTAACAATAATACTAACCTTAAAAAATCAAGTTATGAAAAATCTATTCTTTCTATTATTCATGATAAGTTCTGTGACCTATTCACAGGAAAAAATTGCTGTTAGTGTTCAGCCTGTAGAAGTAAATGATCCATCTCACATGGAAGAGGCCAAATATTTATATGATAAAATCCAAAGTTTATTCGTGGACAGTAACCGCTTCTCTGTATTGGACCGGGGGAATATAAAAGCTGTCCATTCGGAATTAGAAAACCAAAAAGATATAAGTTCAATAAATGCAGAGGTAGTTGATCAGGGAAAGATTGCAGGAGCTGAATTTCTTATAGTAGGTAAACTGCTAAGCTTGGAATATGTAGATACTGAAAACACAGCCGGAAAATTAATTAAGGTTTTAACCGGTAATAGAAATTCAAAAGAAAGTAGTGGATTACTAATAAAACCGGTATTTACCTACAGTTTAAGTTTAATTAGTGTTGAAACTTCTGAAACTCCAAAATCAAAGAACTTTAGTGTTAGTGTCACAAAAGGTTGGCCCGGCCTAACCAATTTTGAATCTTTTAAAAAGGCTTTGGACGCGGAGGAAACAACGATTCAAAGAGATTTTATCAATGAATTTTTACCAGAAATTATTTCTATAGTGCAAATTGAAAAGGAAAATGGAGGAAAAGCAGAGGAAGTCTTGATAAGCACAGGCGATGCAAACGGAACTAAAAAAAATGACCAGTTCGTGGTTTACAAACTTTCAAATTTGATGATTGGCGACAGAGAGACGGTAAGGGAGGAGGAAATATCTCAGTTAAGAGTTATAGAGGTCCAGGGAGCTGATTTGGCACTTGCCAAGGTTTTAAATGGGGAGGTAGAGCTATTGGAGGCATTAAGCTCTGGTAATGAGGTAATTTGTAAACTCAAATAAAATGCGAAGTTCATTAATAATATCGCTGCTACTGTTGTCTTATTTATTTATATCCTGTGGGGGTAGCAAAAAGCATGCAGAATTTACTTCTGCAAGAGTCACCTATGTTTCGAACAGTGATAGGGAAACATTAACGCTTCGCAGTACAGAAGTTGGTTCTTCTAAAGAAAATGCGATTTATAATGCCCAAAAGCTTGCCTTTCAAAATCTGTTCTTTCGAGGAGTGCCTGATTCCCCCTTTAGGAAGCCACTAATAAGCGTGAATGAAGACGAAGCTTACAAAAAACATAGAGATTATCTCAATGAATTTTATAACGGACGTATGCAGACTTTTATAACAAATTCCAGTGAGTTTTTGAATGAAAAAGGACCAGGGACTACTGCCACAGTTAATCTTACCATAAATATGAGAGCCCTTAGACAGGATTTACAAAATAATAATTTAATGCAAAAATTTGGGATATGAAGACATTGGAAAAAAATTTAAAAACCGGGCTATTAGTTTTCTTCTTAAGCTTCTTTAATACTAATGTGACCAGCGCACAGTGTAATGAAGACATAAACATAGTCCAGCCCAGTATTATGGTTTTACCGCGTACAAATGCCGGAGAAGACCTTAGAACAATAATTGATGAAAGCCCGGAAATTAGAGTTGGAGTTTCGAGAGTTACAGAATATTTAAACGAAAAGCAGGGTTATCAAACATACGATTTTGAAACCCGTTTAAAAGCTCTCATAAGAGACGGTGTAATTACAAATAGCCAAACTAAAAGTGAAGTTAAGGATGCGGTCTTGAGAAATATACCTGCAGATATCGTCATGGAAATTGACCTTATGTATGTTGAGGCGGAATACGGCAACTTAGTGAGAACCGTACTGGAAGCTAATGTGACCTCTAGTGGAAAAAATATGGGATCTAAAATGTGTGAATCCAGAATGGCGCGTGTAAACGATATTGGTAAGTTGACCGATCTTGCTTTAATAAGTAAAATGGATGACAACACACCCTGCATTGATCAATTTCTGGAAGAAATGCTTGATGACTGGGGAAGAATTGACACGGGTGGAAATTCCCTGAAAATCGACTTTAGTTTTGATAAAGAATCAGATTTGGATATGAATTCCATAATAGCTTCTGAAAAAGACAGGATAAAATATATTGTAGAAGACTGGTTGAAGAAGGAATCTCTTAATGGAGGATATAAAATTGCAATGACGACTGAAAATAAATTAATAGTGGAAGATTTCCGTTTTGCAAAGTGTAACCCTGATACAGGCCAAAGCCAATCAACCACAGATATTGAACGAAAACTCGATCAATTTTTTATCAGGCTTGGTTTGCCTGCGAGACTTAGCAATAGCACCGGGTCCATATTTGTTCACATATTATAAAACGAGAATTATGAAAAATTTAATAAGCATAATTATATGTATTGCAATTACAGTTACAGGCTTTGCTCAGGAAGGCAATATCAATATTTCGGTAATGGTGCCATATGAAATGCAGGAGTTAAATACAGGCCAAATTGGTAAAATTGAACGAAAGCTTGAGAGTATGGTTACAAATTATGGAGTGGCTGGAGATAGCTATTTTATGATCTACCCTGCGTATGATATTTATAATGAAACCCTGGTGGAAGGCATGCAAAACCTGCACGTACTGGATGTTGAATTCAGTGTAACCATACAGGAAACACAAACCGGAAAAATCTATGGTTCTTTAACCCAAAGCATACAGGCAGAAGGAACTTCAAAAAGCCAGGCAATTGATAAAAGTATTTCAAAAATAGCAACAACGGGTGATAAAGTCGAAACTTTTTTAAGAGATACCAAAGATAAAATTTTAGCATACTATACCTCAAATTGTGACCAAATCAATAATGAGGCAACCACATTGATTGGGCAAAAGCGTTACAGGGAAGCGATAGCAGTTCTCTATGCCGTCCCTAAAGACACCGGAAGTGGTTGCTATGATAAAATCCAGAAAAACCTTAATAAAGCTTACCTGGGATATATGGATGCTACATGTGAAGAAAATATAGTACAGGCCAAAAATGCTATTAAGCAAAATAAAAATGAGACCGCCTTAGAAGTCCTGAGTGAAATTGATCCTGATGCAAATTGCTATTCAGAAGCTAAGGTGCTTACCGCACAGGCAAAAGGAGAGGCAACCATAAATGAGGATGGAATAACTGTTGGAATGGATGTAGAAGGAAAAACAGAGACGGTAAGAACAAAAAATGATGAGGCAGAAAAGAAAGAAACTAGTCGAACAGCCAGCATCAAATCTGTAGCTAAGATCGAATACAGGACCAGGCATGAAGCAACTTTGGCTGAACTTCAGGAATAGTAAAATTCGAAGTCTTAAACTGTATAGGTTTATTTAAAGTATGTAGATAATCTTGTAATAATTAAACTTTTAGTTATGAAGAATAAGTTTTTTTATTTGGCCTTTATCTTCAGCTATACTTTTGCAATTGCTCAACAGCGAACGGAGGTAGGCCTGGAAAATATAATCGAAGAATACAAGGCTACGCTTGAAAGTACTACGAGAATAATGGATTGCGGGCATTTTCTCGATACTCCTGCCTCTTTTGTTAAGGATATGGAAAATCGCTCCCTTGATGCCATGCTTCCTTTCACAGATGTAAATAAGGATAAATTAGGAAGGGAAATTTACAGGGATGTTTTAAAGGCAAATAAGGTGGTTAAAAATCATCCTGCTGAAAAGGAAATATCGAATATAATTAGCAAGCTTGTCAATTCTATGCAACCTGAAAACAAAAGAAAATTTGACCTCATTATTCTGGACACAGAAATTATAAATGCCTTTACAACCTTTGGAGGCTATATCTACCTTACTACAGGTTTACTAAATTTTGTTGACTCCTACGACGAACTGGCATTTATTTTAGGTCACGAAATAGGGCACGAAATAGAACTGCATACCCAAAGAAAAATCACCAAGCTAATAGTATCTTCCAATATTATGAGCAGGGTGAGCCTGGAGGAATATAAAGACCTGGCCATAGGTATAAATACAAAAATCTCGGCTCCATTCAGCCAGATTGATGAATATGAAGCCGATCAATATGGTTTTCTCCTGGCAGAGAAAGCTGGTTATGATGTAAATCATTTTGATGATTTTTTTGAAAAAATTGAAAAGTATGATGATAAAAGCATTTTAAAGAAAATGACTTCTACACATCCCTTTGCAGAGGATAGAAAGAATTGCATCAATGAATATATTTCAAAATAACCGCCATGAAAAATTCCTATTTAGTTTTCAACGGCAAAAAAATTGAACTTTCTCCAAACCGTGAGTATGTAATAGGAAGAAAGGGTCACGGTGCAGATATTGAAATAAACGATTCTTCAGCTTCGAGAAAACACGGGATTATTCAAAAACAAAATGGAAAAATCTACATCCGGGATACAGGTAGTCTCAATGGAATTTATATCAACGATAACAAGATCGAACCGCAGGCTTTAGTCGAGATTAATAATAGCGACAACATCCATATAACATCTGAAAATTTCACTATTTACAGTGGAGACAACAGCAACATTGAAGAAAGTAACGGCGTTGCCTCCAAAGAAAAAACCCCCATTCCTTCCTCAAAATTCAAACATGCAATAAAAGATAAAGGTGTGCTGTCCATTGGGAGATTGTCAGTCAATGATATACCTATAGATGATCCCACGGTTTCGAGACGGCACGCAAAAATCACTTATGAAAACAACCAATATTTCATTGAGGATTTGGGCTCCAAGAATAAGACTTACCTTAATGGAAACGAAGTAAGGAGAAAGACAAAACTTGAAGACAGTGATATTGTAACCATTTCATTTTACACTATAAATCTTTTAGAAGGTTTTAAAGATTTAAAAAAACAAAAAAATTCAATTTCTGCCATCACAATAGAAAAAGTTTATCCCAATGGCAAAGTTGGACTGCAACCCCTATCCCTTAATATAAAAACATCCTCCTTTATTGCACTAATGGGGCCTTCCGGCTGTGGTAAAAGTACCCTTCTTAAATGTCTTAATGGGGAAAACCCGGCGACTTCAGGTGAAGTTTACATTCACGGATTATCATTAAATAAGAATTTTAACTTAATTAAAAAGAAAATAGGATACGTTCCCCAGGATGACATTATACACAAAGAACTAACGGTTTATAAAACCTTGTATTACGCCGCAAAATTGAGGCTTCCGGATGATACTACGGATGAGGAGATCAATAAAAGGATTAAAAAGGTTATAAAAGATCTTAACCTGGAGCAGGATAAGAAAAAGAATATTCTGGATATCCAGGTTGGTGATTTATCCGGAGGACAAAGAAAGCGAATTTCCATTGCGGTAGAACTGTTGACAGAACCTACAATACTTTTTCTAGATGAGCCCACATCCCCTCTTGACCCCGAAACAATAGAAAATTTTCTAAAAAGCCTTAGATCTCTTACCAAAGAAGGTACCACAATAATTATGGTTACGCATAAACCGGAAGATTTGAATTATGTAGATGAAGTTGTTTTCCTGGGAGTTCAGGGTCACCTGACCTATAAAGGATCCTCTTCTCAATTAGTTTCAAGTTTTGAGGTAAATAATATAGTGGAAGTATATAGCAGGATGAGCAATCCACAAGAAGTTGCCCATTTTTATAAGAAGCCGGCAACCGGTTCAAATCTCGCTCCTACTCCCGTAGAAATGAATAAAGATAAACCCGACTCCTTTTTTAGGCAGTTGTATTGGATGGCGGTGAGATATTTCAGGATTAAATTAGCCGATAAACAGAATTTACTTCTCTTACTGGCCCAACCCATAATTATTGCCGGTTTGGTTTGTCTGGTATTCAACCAATTCAGGATAGGTGTTCTATTTTTAATGACCATTTCTGCTATTTGGTTTGGAGTGAGCAATGCAGCAAAGGAGATTGTTGGAGAATTGAATGTGTATAAGAGGGAGAGGATGTTTAACCTAAAAATCAATGCATATATACTTTCAAAGTGTATTGTCTTATCTATAATAGCACTTATTCAGACTTTAATTTTCGTATCGATTATTTATTTGAATTTTAAAATAGATCCCGTCCCGGCATTTGAGGATGTTTATTTAAAATCATTTTTGCCAGCTGTCATATTCATGTTTTACATTTCTTTTTCCGCTACCCTTATGGGGCTCTTTTTATCAGCCTATTTTACATCCACAGAAAAAGTTATGACGGTCGTTCCAATTACCTTAATGCCACAAATCCTACTGGCAGGGGTTATGACCAAAATCGATAGTGTTTTGGTGGAAATTTTGAGCTTTTTTACCCTGGGTAGATGGGGTACAGAAGGTTTTGCCAGGATCCAGGACAATGCTTATACTGAAACGGAATTAAACGGTAGTATTCTAACCCCCATTAATATAAATATTACAAATGATCCTGCCATCGAAAGCTGTAACTGTGCGCCGGTATACGCCCTTGACCTTCTTGATCTATACAATGAAAATCTCGTGGAAGAAGGGAAATTAATAGGTTCTGTTTTGGATAGTTTTGAAGCCAATATGTTGGTAATTGCATTAATGAGTATCATTGTATATGTTTTAATTTATTACTCACTAAAACAAAAAGACAGTTTATAGCTAACATTTTTGTAAACATAAGTTGACCAATTTACATCTTTGTATATGCTTTTATTAAAATCCTGTCTCTTGCAAAAACTCCAGGGACCGGCTATTGACCACAAGTTGCAGTTAGGTTCAGAATTTTTACACGCGAAAATTTTAAAAATAAAAAAAGGTGACGCGATGTCACCTTTTTTTTATTTCAGGGGGTAGAAATTAGCTTTGAAGAACAGCTCTTAACCTGTTCTGTAATTCTTCGTCATACTGTAGTCCCATCGCGATTTGCTCATATCTTTCTGGAGTAAGACCAACTTCTGTAATTACTTTAGCCATCTCTCCCTGGAATTCAACCTGCATTGTTTCAAGCTCAGTAATGATCTCCTGGTGCTGCTCTTGCTCTTCAGAAGTCACAGTTACTTCAGCCTGTGGGTCAAGAGATGCCTGGTGTACTTCATTAAATCTTTGTAATTCCATACCTTTATTCTCAACCACGCCCGCCATTTCCTGCTGCGCCTGTTGTCCTATAGCTGTAATAGCCTGAAAAGCATTGGCAAATTTTTGAAGTTCAGCTTCGCTTACTTCAACTTTTTCCATTTGCTGTTCCTGTTGTGGTAGTTGTTGAGGTGTTTGGGCAAATATTGCAGTACTTCCTAATACTGTAAAGAATAAAAAGAAAGCGGCAAATTTTTTTGTATTAAACATAGTATATGATTTTTTTGTTCATACCAGGAGTTCAAGAACTTTGCCAAAAAAAGGTTTCCCGGTTTTTAATCCCGCTATTCCTAAATACACAGGGGGCAGGAAAAGAAATATCCACTACTCTTCAACCTGAAGCAAATGGGGTCATTTGAAAATTTTAAAAAAAATGTCGACTTATTGCGCAACCTTTCCCCACATCTCCGGTCATATAAGAAAAGAACGATTAAGATTAAACACCTATGAAAAAAATTGCACTTTTATTATTTGCTGCCATAGCAATGACAAGCTGTAGTATAGAAGATGATGGACCACGCTACTCGCATCAATTTTCTAAAGTTACAGAAACGACCCTTCCTGAATCTTTTGAAAAAGGAAAGACCTATAAAATTGACGTTACATACCTGCTGCCCTCTGGCTGCCATACTGCTGCCGGACTTGAGGTTCAAAGAGGAAATACTCTCGGGGACCAGAGACGGGATATTTATGTAGTGGGCATGTCAAGACATGATGCCAATCAAACAGAATGCAACCGGGAGAATGATGACCCGGAAAGAGAAGGTTCGTTTTCTATTCTAATAGATGAAGATGAGCCCTATACATTTTACCTTTGGAGCGGAGTAGATGATAATATGGAAAGTCAATATACCGTTGTAGAAGTTCCGGTACTTGAACAGGACATTACAGACGCAGATTAATAAATTAAAAAATTCCGAAAAAAAGTCATTTAAGGAATTATGAAAAAAAGACACATCCTGTGAGTTTAAAAAAGCTCATAGCTCAATGTAAGAAGCAGGACAGAAAGGCACAGGAAGAGCTTTACCAAACCTATTCCGGTAAGCTCTTTACCCTATGTCTAAAATATTCTGCAAACTATGAGCAGGCAAAGGACAACCTCCAGGATGGCTTTATCAAGATCTTTCAGAATATATCACAATACAAAGGAAGTGGCACTTTTGAAGGATGGATGACAAGAATTATGATTAACACCGCGATCAAAAAATATGAGAGCAAATCATTTCACCTCACTGTATATGAGGAGCAACTTGAAGATCCTGAAGTTGAAATAGATGATAATATTGTTTCAACAGAATTCCTGATGCAAATTATTAGAGAGCTGCCGGAGCGTTACAGGCTGGTTTTCAACCTTTATTCAATGGATGGGTTCACTCATAAGGAAATCGCTAAAATGCTGAATATTTCTGAAGGTACTTCAAAATCCAATCTTGCTCGTGCCAGGATAAAATTAAAGGAACAAATTGAGGCGCAACAGCAACGAAAATCGGTAAAAGGATTATGAAAAAGAGAATAGACGATATTTACCGCGAGAGGTTCAAAGATGTGGAGTCCACTCCCCCACCGGAGGCATGGAAAAACATTAGCGCTGCCCTGCCTCAAAAGAAGAAGAGAAGGGTCCTGCCTTTTTGGTATGAAGTTGCAGGAACTGCTGCTGCCCTTGCACTGTTGTTTACTATTTATCAGGCCTTCAATCAATCTTCCAGTACAGATGTGCAGTTAATTGGTTTTGATTATAATAAAACTCAAATTGATCTAAATACGGTTTCTACAAATTTCCGGGAGTCTATGTTGCGGTCTTCAATTATTTTGGAGGCATTGAGAATGAATAACAGCGCCGACCAACAGGGAAAAACATCTCCTTCAAGCCAGGTTGTGCAAAACCTGGGTAGTTATTTCGCAGGTATTTCTGAAGAAGCTGCAGGACAGAGTCAAACAGAATTAACTTATTCATTTCCGAATCATTTAAAAGTAAACCCTTTAATAATAACTCCTTCTGAAAGTGATAAAACTCATACTGAAAATCCTTCAGAAATAGCTGCAACTTCTGAAGAAACTGAAGATATGGAAGGTCTTCTTGCAATAAAGAACAGCACTAAACCAAAGGAAGAACTTTCAGAAGAAATTGCAGAAGAAATTGCAGAAGCGACCGGGCTTTCAAAGCGCTTTAGTGTAAGACCTACTGCTGCCGCCGTATATTTTGACAATCTTGGTGGAGGCAATTCCCTGGACAGGAACTTTGCTTCCAATAGTTCCAGTGGGGAATTATCTATGGCCTATGGTGTGAATGTTGCTTACCAGCTTACCCCTCGAATGAAAGTACGTACCGGGGTAAGTAAAGTTAACCTTAGCCACAATACAAATGATGTGGGGTATATGGCCGCAGCGCAAAGTGAGGTTCTTAATAGACCAGATATCAATTATAGTTCTGCATCCAGTATGGTCGTTTCATCTGCCGCCAGCAACGGTTCTCTAAACCAGAGCCTTGGGTTTATTGAAGTTCCCCTCGAAATGGAATTTGCACTTCTGGAAAGTAAAATTGGTATCAACCTTATTGGTGGCGCCAGCACATTTTTCCTGGATGAAAATATGATCTCCCATACATCCCCTATGGCAACTACCGAGTTGGGGGAGGCAAATAACCTTAACAATGTGAGCTTTAGCACCAACATTGGAGTAGGAATCAATTATAACATTTCTCAACAGTTTCAGCTCAACCTGGAACCTATATTTAAATATCAATTAAACACCTATAATAACAGTGCCGGCCTTAGCCCTTATATTTTTGGGGTTTATTCCGGTTTAAGCTTTAAATTTTAACACCTGTATTTTAATCTAAGATCCTGCCACTATGAAAATTGCATTCTTCATTT
>DATHWA010000367.1:0-4391 GCA_035461025.1 Gillisia sp.
AGGATCACGTGGCCTCCTTTTTTTACAGAGGATCTCATCGCCTTTAAGTAATTTGCTATCTTCTCCTCTTCGGTTAAAAAATGAAAAGCTGCCCGATCGTGCCAGAGATCGTATGATTTTTTCAGCTCTAGGTTCCCCGCATCTGCAACGATCCAGGTAATTTTTTCGGCCTTCTCCCCCAGCCTCTTCTTTGCCCACTTTATCGCTTCTTCAGAAATATCCAGCACTGTAATATTTTTATAACCTTCAGCAAGAAGATGATCTGCCAGGAAACTATCTCCTCCCCCAATATCGATGATGGCAGCCTGTTTTGAGAGTTTTAGCGATTCAATATAATCCAAAGAGGGACGGGGTTTTTTCTGGTACCAGCTTACCTCTTTCAATTCCTTTGTTTTATAGATCTTCTCCCAATGATCTTTTGTGTCCTTCATAGCTTATTTATTATTTTCAAAATTCCACCACTCCTTTTGATCATATTTCTCACCTAATATATATGTTTCCCCAATATGCGGAACAACAAACTTTTGGTCCTTCTTTTTTGCTTCAGCAGCCATACGTTTAACCGGTTCATTCCAGGGATGAATGGACAGGACAAACTTACCCCAATGCACCGGGAAAAGAATTTTCGCGTTAAGATCCATTGCAGCTTTCACTGTTTCTTCCGGCATCATATGTATCTGGGGCCAGTACTTGCTGTATTGTCCGCACTCCAGAAAAGCAAGATCAAAACTGCCGAATTTCTCCCCAATCTCCCTGAACTGCGGGCTATATCCAGAGTCCCCTCCAACATAAATGCGGCAGTCATTCCAGATCAAGGCAAAGGAAGACCAGAGGGTATTGAACCTTTTGGTAGACCTTCCGGAAAAATGCCTGGATGGCAACGCCGTGATATGTAGATCATCATTCACATTTATTTCCTCCTGCCATCCCAGTTCTGAGATCTTCTCATGTGTCATTCCCCAAGGCTCCAGGTGCGCCCCAACTCCCAGGGAACAAACCACCTTCTTTACCTTGTCCTTTATTTGTTTCATAAAGGGATAATCCAAATGGTCGTAATGATCGTGGGTGATTAGTAGCAAATCTATTTCAGGAAAATCTTCTGCCGTATAAAAATTTGTTCCTTCAAAGGGTTTTCCAAAGAATTTTACGGGAGAGGCATTACCGCTAAAAACTGGATCTACTAATATTTTATATCCTTTGTAATTGATTAAATAGGAAGAATGTCCAAACCAGACAATGGAAATTTTCCCTTGAGGAAGATCGAAAAGATTGGCTTTTTTATGTGGTACTTTTTCAGATGGAGTAACAGACGCTGGCCTTGTCATAAACTCCTTTAGCACCTTAAAAGTAGAAACATCCCGGGGACTCACAGCTGTAGGTTCGAGATTGTGAAACTTATCATCCCGGTAATTCGTTTCTTTCTTTATCCTTTCCAGCCTTTTCCCGGCTGGTGCTTTGCCCAGGCGTTTAAATATTTTCATTTAAAGTTTTTGCGGTTGTTTTGTAACATCATTCTTATTCATCACCTTATTAAAACTTAGGCCCGAACCGGCCGGTCTCAGCCTTATAACTTTTATATTCAGGAAACTTTTTCTCCAGGCCCTCCTCCTCATAACGGCTTTTAAAATAAAAAAGCAGGATCAAAAGACAGGAAATAAGTAATTTATAACCCGAATGAAGATAAAAGGCCAGAAAGAAGGTCGTTATCATAATTCCCGTATAAATTGGATGCCTGGAGTATTTGTAAAGCCCACTCTTCACCAAAACCGAATTTTTCTTTGGAGTAGGAAAAGGTGACAGGTTTTTATTCAACTGCAGCAACGCAACTACAATGATCACCAGTCCGGCAATTGTGAGGCCCAAATGCACAAGGTCTACATTGGATGGTAGCTCCAGCTTTAATGCCGGCACCTCGAACAAATATGCCGCAAAAAGTAAAAACTGAATTCCCACAAACATAATGTCTTTTTTTCCTGCTGCCATAAGGGAATTTACAAAATTTCAAGCATTCTTGTACGGCAAAAGAGTCTGGACCGCTACGCTGCTGGAACCTAGAATTTAGACTACATTCAGGGTTAAAAATCACTGAACCACTGCTAAAAAACCTGGGAATTCTTAAAATATGTAATGGCCCAAACCACCCTCCTGGCGAGGTTGATTTGTTCTAAGACTTTATACAGAAAATAAGAAAGGGTAATTTAAAGATCGACCACTTTAATACTATTGCGCTGCAGTTCTATTTTACCTTCAATTTCCAGCTTCTTCAGCAGTCTTGAGATCACCACTCTTGAAGTGTGCAATTCATAGGCAATTTGTTGATGGGTTACCTGCAGGATTTCATTTTGATTGATCATCGCCTTATCCCTTAGATATTTCATTAGCCTTTGATCCATATTAAGGAAAGCGATAGTATCTATGGTATCCAGCATTTCAGTAAGCCTGCTGTGATAACTTTCAAACACGAAGTTTCGCCAGGATTTGTATTTAGAGGTCCATTCTTCCATTTTACTTATAGGGATCATGATAACGGTTGCATCCCTTTCCACCACGGCCCTAATTTCGCTACGGGTCTGGCCCAGACAACATGAAAGCGTCATGGCACAGGTATCTCCGCTTTCAAGAAAATATAATAGCAGCTCATCCCCATCCTTATCTTCGCGAAGGATCTTCACCGCCCCGTTAAGCAATAAGGGCATAGCGGTCACATAGTCACCAATTTCGATGAGCTTATCGCCTTCTTTAAAATTTTTTAATGTGCCACTTTCTTCAATTTCTGTCAACAGTTCATCTTCAAAATTGAACAGGGCATTCTTTTGCAGGTTCTCGAGCATAGGACTTTTTCTAGGTTCTGTAAAAATACTATATAAAATTTGAAGTCAAAGAAATTAACCCGGGAGTTCACACGATCATTTACAAATTTATGCAGCATCTATAATTACGGCGAGAATTGATAAGGTATAGATTTAAAACCTACAGGTTTTCCCCTAATTTTTGCAACAATTAATTGATTTTCAAATAATTAGTTTTTCAAAATTTAAAAAGATCCCTAATTTTAAAAATGTTTTTTCCCTCCGGAAACTTTTAGTCATGAACTTTAATTCTTTATTATGAAAAAAACTATTCTTGCAAAAGCCTGGGGATTTCTCCTGATCTTACTTTTTGCCTGTACGGCAAATTCTCCTGAAGTTCTCGAGATTAATGAGGTTGCCAACCTCACTTCTAAACATAAAGCTAATAAAGCACAGGTAATTATTATTGAAGAACAAGACTTATTCCCGGAGGGTATAGAATACGATAAAAGAAATGACCGTTTCCTTATCTCTTCCATCACCCGGGGTAATATTGGACAGGTGAAAGATGGGGTATATTCAGAATGGGTGAGCGACGAGGATCTTGTGGCAACGGTAGGTATACATATAGATCATACCCGTAAAAGGGTTCTGGTAGCCAATGCAGCTTTAACCTCCCTTGCGGGCCTTGGAGCATACGATCTGGATGGGAATAGGATTTTTTATACAGATCTTGGCGGTCTCACCTCCGGACCCAATTTTGCCAATGATGTCACTGTGGACCAGCATGGTAATGCTTATGTTACAGATAGCTTTAGCGGGATAATATATAAAGTAGATCTTCAGGGGAATGCTATGGTTTTTTATGAAAACGAAGAACTTGCACCTGCACCCGGAGGTTTTGGCCTTAATGGAATTGATTATGATCCCCGTGGATTCTTATTGGTTAGCAAAATTGATTCCGGTCAACTTTTGAAATTCCCAATAGACAATCCCGATAATTTCACTGAGGTAGAACTCCCGGTAGATCTAAATTCTCCGGACGGCATTTATCTCAAAAACCCTAATCAGCTTGTTATAGTCAGTAATGATTTTGGCGGAGAAAATGCGAGTGTGCAAACTTTCCGTACTAATGACAGGTGGGAATCTGCATCCTTAATAGCGGAATTTCATACAGGAGCTGTTTTTCCAACTACAGCGACTGTAAAAAGAAATGAAATCTATGTGCTGTATGCTCATCTTGATGTTCTTTTAGCCGGAGGGTCCTGGGCAGAATTCAGTATAGTAAAAGCAGACTGAAATAACTTCCCGGAGGCAGTGGAAACAATTTGGTAATTTATATTAGCCTTTAAATGACTCCTATCCGAAATATCGGATTTCCTTCCCGGTTTCCACTGTCGCTATTCTGCTTTCAATCTTTCAAACTCCAGGTTAATCCACACCGGGTATAATTCCAAGGTTTCGGAATAGCCTGGCTTTTGCGTACAGGAATTTATTAAGTATATCATTTTGTTTAAGACGTGCTTCTATTAACCGGATCTCACGGGTATTGATGAGGAACAGGGAACTTTCTCCAAAGCTCATCCTGCGCTCCTCTGCCGC
>DATHWA010000368.1:0-2134 GCA_035461025.1 Gillisia sp.
ATTATGAGAATAAATGCAATTTTTACTATCCTGGTTAGTTTAAGTATCAGTGTAATCTCCTGTAAAAATCAGGAAGAAAACACAGATGTTACTATATTATCTGTGGCGGAGGCCAAAACTATATTAGCTGAAGATCCGGAAGCTGTTTTCCTTGATGTCCGTACTCCCGAAGAATTCAGGGATGGCCATATTGAAGGTGCCGTTCTCATCAATTTCTTTGACACGAATTTTAAACAGCAGGTCGCCTCATTGGATAAAAATAAACCTGTATATATCTATTGTCGAAGTGGTAACCGAAGCGAGAAAGCCGGGCTTATTTTAACACAAATGGGCTTTACAGAAATATTTGATATTGAAGAAGGATATATGGGCTGGGAATAGTTTATAAATTTTCTGCCAATAAAATTTATAAGAACGGTATCAACCCAACCTTTTAATTTTTTCAATAAGGTTCCTGCTACCGGGCAAATTAATTTAATCAAAAGGGGTGCCTTCCCCAAATGTATTAATCCAAAACATCCCTATTTTATATTATTGATTTGCGCAATTTTTTCTAATTATAAAGAATTGGGTAATTATACTACTTCCAAATTCCCGGGATTACTTTTATATTAAAAATAAAACAGCCATTCTTCCGGTTTATGTAATAAATACAAAGGTTTTTTCATAATGAAGCAACAGGTGTATATGTTTTTCTGAAAATCATTCTTATATGTAACAATTGTTACCTATCATCTCCGGGGGATAATCTATGTTTGTTATTGTATAGTAATAAACTTAATTGTTAATAATCAAATAATTAAGGGTGCGAATACCTCTCGCTCATTATTACCTGATACAGCAAATTTTAATTTTTATGAAAAATTTCTCTGCCCTGGTAAAATCTATAACCTATATGTTTGGAGCAGTAATTGCCCTTGTGGTGGTTATTTTTGTGGGCGTATTTATTTATAAGGATAACCCTGCGCTCTTTATTAAAAAGAAAATTGCAGAAACTTTTGAAACATGGGCGCCAAGGGATATTGATCTTGCACTTATCGAGGGATTTGGTGATAGTGAGGTGGAATACGGTTATCATTTAATCACAGATACTCCCAATATGATGGGTCAAGGCGCTGAAGATCCAAAAATGAGATATGCGGGTAATAACCTTGCCTGTGCCAGTTGCCATTTGGAAGCCGGAACTAAAGCGGGCTCTGCTTCCTGGATTGGGATTACCGAAAGGTTCCCGCAGTTCAGCAACCGGTCCAATAAGGAAAGTACCCTGGAAGACAGGATTAACGGCTGCATGGAACGCAGTATGGATGGCCAAAAACTGCCCGATGACTCCAGGGAAATGAAAGCGATCTTAGCGTATATGAACTGGCTTAGTGAAGATGTTCCCGAAGATCGTAAAAATGAATTTATAGGATTCCCTGCAATTGAATTGCCCGATTTTGCAGTTAACCCTGAAAAAGGAGCCGCATTGTACCGGGTCCAATGTGCTAGTTGTCATGGTGATGATGGCCAGGGTATAAAAAAGCCAGGCGCCGGCTTTGGCTATTTGTACCCTCCGCTTTGGGGGGAGGACAGTTACAATGATGGAGCAGGTATGCACCGGGTAATTACTGCAGCCAATTTTATTAAAGGGAACATGCCCTTTGGTGAGGCGACCAGGGAGAATCCTAAATTAACCGATGAAGAAGCCTATCACCTGGCAGGTTATATTAACAGTTTTAGCAGACCTGAAAAGAAGAACAAAGAAAACGATTTCCCGGACCGAAAACTTAAACCGGTTTCTACTCCTTATGGACCCTGGGTTGATAGTTTCCCGGCAGAGCAACATAAGTACGGACCATTTAAGCCAATTATGGATTTTTACAAAGAAACTTATAGCCTTAATAAATCTCAATAAGGTCTATAACTACCATTCTTTCCGAATCATTCAGGTCTATTTGAATAGACTTAGTTATGGAATCCTGGAATTTCCATTACCACAATCAATATTTTCCGCAGAAAGTTAAAAAAAACATTTTAAGGTCGCTGTGCCAATTCCAAACTGGGCAATAGAACGCCCGGAAAACACTCAATACATAATCATATTACTCTTTTGGATCAAGCATAAATGTTGCGGAATGTATAGATCATGTTCAAT
>DATHWA010000369.1:0-5093 GCA_035461025.1 Gillisia sp.
TTTCAGGTTTTACGGTAAGTTTCACCTTGCCGCTAAATGTATCAATTGTTATTTCGCCTCCCAGGAGGGCAGTATAGAAATCCACATCAACCGTTTTATAGAGATTTTCCTTTTCCCTTTTAAAAGGGGTGTTATTTATAATTTTGAAGGTGATGTAAAGATCCCCTTTGGGGCCACCCTGCATTCCGGGACCGCCGTGTCCTTTAATTTTTATGGTCTGGCCGTTTTCCACTCCTGCAGGAATGGTTAACCTAATATTTCTGCCGTTTACAGTGAGGGTATGTTGTTGACTGGTATAAACATCCTTAAGATTAAGCTGAAGTTCTGCATTAAAATCCTGGCCTTTATATTGCGGCCTTCTGCCGGTTCCGCGGGTCCTTGCACCACCTCCAAACATTTGCTCAAAAAAGTCGGAAAAAGTGTCGTCGTCAAAATTACCGGAATAAGATTGACTTCTGCCCCCTCCAGGGCCGCCAAAACCCTGACCAAATCCGCCGGAATAGCCTCCTGCAAAACCGCCCTGATGTTGTTGTTGCTGCTGTCTGGCCTGGTCATACTGCTCTGCATGTTGCCAGTCTTTTCCATACTGGTCATATTTCTTCCTTTTTTCAGGATCGCTTAAAACCTCGTGGGCTTCGTTAATTTGCTGAAATCTCCCCTGCGCAGTTTTATCATTAGGGTTGAGGTCCGGGTGAAATTTACGAGCCAGTTTTCTGTAGGCTTTCTTGATATCTGCCTGGGATGCAGAACTGTCTAGTTCAAGTATCTTGTAGTAATCTATAAAATCCATAATTTTTCTGAAAAAATATGCTCCTACCAAATTACAAAACCTGCAGCGCTTTCTGTCAAAAATTGCTGTGAAATATTTTTTACCCGAAAACTTTTCAGCTGAAAAAAATCAACTTTAACTTTCTAATTTTACAGCTGAAAATAACCCATCATATAACAATTCATAAATTATTTTAAATTAGTTCTAAATTGAATTTTAAATAAGCCTAAAGTTTGTTAAAAACTATAAGGAGGTGTATTTTTGTCCAACTCTTTTTTAATATATAATTATCTATGGCAAAATCTGCGCTATTAAAGTCATCTTTAGCAAAAAAATACTGGATGGCTTTCACAGGCCTCTTCCTTTGCATATTTTTAGTAGGACATCTTTTAGGGAATTTACAGCTATTGCTTCCGGTGAGCGAATCGGCTAGGGATCAATTCAATGAATATGGGCTCTTTATGACGACCAACCCCTTGGTAATGATCCTTTCTTATGTTACCTACATAAGTATTTTGTTTCATGCTATTGATGGGGTGATCCTTACCATTAATAACAATAAGGCCAGGCCTAAAGGTTATGTAAGCTATAAGCCATCAACAAACTCTACCTGGTCTTCCAGAAATATGGGGCTGTTGGGTACGGTAATTTTCGCATTCATTGTTTTACATATGAATGCTTTTTGGGCCAAAATGAAATTTGGAGGCCTGGACAATACAATTTATACAACAGGAAGTGGGGCACAGGTTAAGGATCTCTATACTCTTACAATAGGAACTTTTCAGGATCCGGATTACGGACTTATTTTCGTGATCATTTACTTAATAGCGATGACCGCCATCGCTTTTCACCTGGTTCACGGCTTCGCAAGTGGATTCCAGTCCCTGGGAGTCAATCATCCTAAATACAATGGTTTTATAAGAAAACTGGGAAATGGATTTGCCATCCTTGTGCCGTTGGCTTTCGCGTTCATTCCAGTATATGTCCACTTTGTGTTAGATAATGTAAATACTATTTAAGCTATGGGAAAACTAGATTCAAAAATACCAAAAGGCCCATTGGCAGATAAGTGGACCAAACATAAAAATGAGATTAACCTTGTTAATCCAGCCAATAAAAGAAATATAGACGTTATCATGGTTGGTACAGGTCTTGCCGGTGGAAGTGCTGCTGCAACCCTTGCTGAGCTTGGTTATAACGTGAAGACATTCTGTTACCAGGATTCCCCACGTAGGGCGCATTCAATTGCGGCACAGGGTGGGATCAATGCTGCGAAGAATTATCAGGGTGATGGTGATTCCAATTATCGGTTATTCTACGATACTATAAAAGGTGGTGACTACCGTTCTCGTGAGGCGAATGTTTATCGTCTTGCAGAGGTTTCAGCCAATATCATTGACCAGTGTGTGGCTCAGGGAGTACCTTTTGCCCGTGAATATGGAGGATTGCTTGATAACCGTTCTTTTGGAGGGGTGCTTGTTTCCCGTACCTTTTATGCAAAGGGGCAAACGGGGCAGCAATTGTTGCTTGGAGCATATTCTGCAATGAACCGCCAGATCAACCGTGGAAAGATCCAGTCCTATACCCGTCATGAAATGCTTGACCTTGTTATAGTAGACGGAAAAGCCAGAGGAATTATTGCCAGAAACCTGGTAACCGGAGAAATAGAAAGACATAGTGCTCATGCCGTAGTTGTAGCATCTGGTGGATATGGAAATGTTTTTTTCCTTTCTACAAATGCGATGGGAAGTAATGTTACCGCTTCATGGAAAATACATAAAAAAGGAGCTTTTTTCGCTAATCCTTGTTTTACTCAAATTCACCCAACCTGTATTCCTGTTTCAGGAGATCACCAGTCCAAGCTTACGCTAATGTCTGAATCTCTTAGGAATGATGGTAGGATATGGGTGCCAAAGAAACTTGAGGACGCAAAGGCGATTAGAGAGGGAAGGCTTAAGCCAATAGATCTTAAAGAAGAAGACAGGGATTACTATCTGGAAAGAAGATATCCTGCTTTTGGAAACCTTGTACCTCGTGATGTGGCCTCAAGAGCTGCCAAAGAACGTTGTGACGCCGGTTTTGGTGTGAACAAGACAGGAGAAGCTGTTTATCTTGATTTTGGAGCGGCATTTATGCGTTATGGTCGGGAAGCTGCAAATACTCAGCATTTAGAAAATGCTACCGAAGAACAAATAAAGAAATTGGGACAGGCGGTTGTTGAAGCCAAATACGGAAACCTTTTCCAGATGTACGAGAAGATCGTAGATCAAAACCCATATGAGACTCCAATGATGATCTATCCTGCTGTACATTATACAATGGGTGGGATTTGGGTAGATTATAATCTAGAAACTACCATCCCGGGATGTTTCGCTACAGGGGAAGCCAATTTCTCTGACCATGGCGCGAACAGGCTGGGTGCTTCTGCTTTAATGCAGGGTCTGGCAGATGGTTATTTCGTTTTACCTTATACTATTGGAGATTATCTTTCAAAGGATATTAGAACAGGAAAGATCTCAACAGACTCTCCTGAATTTGAAGAGGCAGAAAATGCTGTAAGGTCACAACTGGAGGCATTTGTAAATAATAACGGAACAAAATCTGTAGACCACTTCCATAAACGTCTTGGAAAGATCATGTGGGATAAAGTAGGTATGTCCCGAAATGCAGTTCATTTAGAAGAGGCGATAAAAGAAATTAAGGCTCTGAGAGAGGAATTTTGGAAAGATGTAAAAGTTCCGGGTGGAACAGATGAAATGAACCCGGAGCTGGAAAAAGCTGCCCGTGTGGCCGATTTCCTGGAGCTTGGAGAGCTGTTTGCTAAGGATGCTTTACATAGAAATGAGTCCTGTGGAGGTCACTTCCGCGAGGAATACCAAACAGAAGAAGGAGAGGCACTTAGAGACGATGAAAACTTTATGTACGTGGCTGCCTGGGAATACACAGGAGAGCCTGCAGATGCTGTACTGCATAAGGAGGACCTTAACTATGAGAACATTGAAGTTAAACAAAGAAGTTATAAATAGTATTGAGTAATGAGTATTGAGTAGTGAGACCTACTCATTGCTCAATACTCATTACTTAATACTCAATACTTAAAGTATGAAGCTTACACTAAAAATATGGCGCCAAAAGAACGCCACTGCAAAGGGAGCTATACAAACCTATCAATTAGGTGGAGTAGATCCGGATATGTCTTTTCTTGAAATGCTTGATGTTCTTAATGAGGACCTGGTAGATAAGGGAGAAGAGCCTGTAGTGTTTGACCACGACTGCAGGGAAGGAATTTGTGGGACCTGTAGCTTACAGATCAATGGGGAACCTCATGGGCCGGACAGGGCAATTACAACCTGCCAGCTGCATATGCGTAAATTTAAGGACGGGGATACTATCGTGATAGAACCTTTCCGTGCAAAAGCGTTCCCGGTTATTAAAGATCTTGCGGTAGATCGTAGTTCTTTTGAAAGAATCCAACAGGCCGGAGGCTATATCTCTGTAAACACCTCAGGTAATACCCAGGATGCCAATTCCATTCCAATTCCAAAAGAAGATGCAGATCTGGCGTTTTACGCTGCTACCTGCATTGGATGTGGGGCTTGTGTTGCTGCCTGCAAAAATGCAAGTGCAATGTTGTTCACATCGGCCAAAGTAAGCCAAATGGCATTACTTCCACAGGGTAAGGTGGAAGCTACAAAACGTGTTCTTGCAATGGTGGAGCAAATGGATAATGAAGGATTTGGAAACTGTACCAACACCGGTGCCTGCGAGATCGAATGTCCAAAAGAAATTTCACTAGAGAATATCGCGAGAATGAACAGGGAATATCTTAAAGCAAGTTTCAAGTAAATACTAGTCTTATTTTATAAAATATATCCCGGGCTTTGCAGTCCGGGATTTTTTATGGATATTATTTAAAAGAATATTCTATGCCTTTAGATACAAGATCAAAATTGCCCGGCCAGGAGGAAAGTATATTTTCGAAGATGAGCAAGCTTTCCGCTAAGTATAACGCTATAGATCTTTCCCAGGGATTTCCGGATTTCCCTACAGATGACAGATTGAAGGAGCTTGTGACGAAAGCTATGAGAAATGGACATAACCAATATGCCCCCATGGCAGGCTTATATGAGTTGCGGAAACAGATCTCTCTTAAGATAGAAAGCCTGTACTCCCGAACCTATGATCCTGAAACAGAAATTACCATCACCAACGGAGCTACCCAGGCTATTAATGCGGCTATTACGGCTTTCGTTGGTATGGAAGATGAAGTTATTGTGCTTAAGCCTGCGTATGACAGTTATGAACCTACAATAAAATTAAATGG
>DATHWA010000370.1:0-5658 GCA_035461025.1 Gillisia sp.
GGCTGCAATATCACCGCTGTTATCTCCATAAGCTCGTTCTCTAAGTTCATTAATGTAGGTAACGGCCTGCCCGTTGCTGCCACCGCCGCCTCTTACAACAGCTTCAGCATACATTAAATAAGCATCTGCAAGGCGGAACATTGGGAAATCTGTATCTACAAATTCTCCGGCAGGATCGCTACCCTGATTTCCCTGGGATGTTACATTCGTAAATTTTGTTACCGCATAACCTTCAGTAAAAGGCGCGATCCTTCTTACTTCTTTATTCTGGCCTTCTGTAAAGAACATGGCACGAGAATCATCAGACTCTGCACCCTCAGGGAATTTATCTACAAACTGTTGAGTAGTCCTTAATCCGGCCCATCCACCATTCACACCAAATTCAGATGGATCCATATCCCCGCCAATTGCAGCGTGAATTATATATGAGGTACCTCCAAAATTTTGAGAGTTCAATCCGTCATAGGTGATTGGGAAGATGATCTCATTTTGTGCCCCGTTCTGGTCATTATCTGCCATAAACAAATGGCTGTAAGGAACATCTGCAATTTGATAACCGGAGTTAATAGTTCTCTGGGTATATTCAATAACCTCTGCATATCTGGCAGTACCTGTATATACTTCAGCATTTAAATATAATTTGGAAAGTAACATCCATACGGCAGCCCTGTCTGCACGGCCATATTGATTTTGCCTTGCATCTATGATCTCATTTTCTATATCCAGAAGTTCGTTTTCAATATATGCGAAAAGATCTTCCCTGGTAGTTTGTGGAGGTAAAAAAGCTCCTGTAGGATCCTCTTCTGTTACAAATGCAGGCCTTCCAAACATATCCAGTGCGTGGTAGTAACTTAAGGCTCTAAGGAATCTGGCTTCAGCCCGGTAATCTTCAATAGTAGCTCTAAGTTCACCAGATACTCCTCTTGAATCAAGAGAGGCAGGATCTGTTTGTCTAAGGAATTCATTTACCAAACTTACCTGGAAAAGTATCCTGCTGTACAGGGTTCTTACAAATTCATTACCTGCTGTCCAGCTTTGGTAATGTAAGTCGTATATGGTTCCATCGTTCCATCCTATTAAAGCCTCATCTGTAGTGAGTTCCTGTAGGTTGAACATAAGTCTCACGTAGTTGGAGAAGCCTTCATCCAAACCTTGAAGGTCAGGATTTCCGGCCGGGCCTTCCTGGCCGCTTAAAGATAAGCCTGCATAAAGTTTAGCAAGGAATTCTTCATAAGTCGCGGCATTTTGCAGGGCTGAGTTTGCAGTCTCTCTGTTATCTTCCGGCGAAAGATCTAGTGAATCCTGGCAGGACCATACCAGCATGCTGCCCAGAAACAGAATTAAGACCGGTTTAAATTTTCTATACATAGTAATACTTTTTTATTTAAAATATAAAATTAAGCCCTAAAACCAGGTTCCTGGTCCTTGGGTAGAAGTTGTTGTCAATACCGCTGCTTATTTCCGGATCCAGACCTTCATAATTAGTAATTACAAAAAGATTGGTTCCTGTTAAGCTCACTCTCACTGCTACATCATCCCTGTTGTTGGGAATAAGATAACCAAGAGAAAGGTTGTCAAGTCTCACGAAATCTGCTCTCTGTATATAATAATCAGAGAAAAATTGATTGTTTATGAAATTGGACTCCAGCACATTTGAGTTGAAGTTGGAGTAATAAGGCTGTGGAGTAATTGTACCTGCACCTACAAATCCGTTGGCAGACTGGGTGTTATTATACACATAGTTATTAAAGTTTCCTCTAAAAGTAAAGCTAAGATCAAAATCTTTATAGCTAAGGCTATTAGTGAATCCCATATAATAGTCCGGTGTAGCTTTCTTGTATGGCTGCCTGTCTGCCTCTGTGATTTGGTTATCACCATTCACATCAATATATGCTCCTTCAATAGGTTGCCCCTGGTCATTGTAAACCTGGCGGAAAACAAAGAAGGTGGTAGGATCCAAACCTTCTCTCCAAAGCTGGATGTTGTTCCCAACACCTCCGGAGATTCCTCCTTGTGGGATAAAGAAATCCGGGTTTTCACCAAGGGATAACTGCGTGATCTCCAAATCCTGGAAAGTAAGGTTGTAATTTACGCTCCAGTTAAAGTTTTCAGTATTTACAAGTAAACCGTTTAAACCAATTTCTACCCCGCGGCTCACAGTTTGTCCTACGTTGGTTGTAAGGAAATCTGAGAGGTTTGCACCAGCAGGTACAGGAACAGTTGCAAGAAGGTCTTTAGTTTCCCTATAGTAAGCATCTACGCTACCGGAAAGTCTATTGTTAAAGAAACCAAAGTCAAGCCCTACGTTATAGGTTTGTAATTCTTCCCATTTAAGGTTTTGATCAAATTCTTCCGGTCTAATAGTGTTGACGAATCTACGGCTGCCATCAGGATTATAACCAAACTGAACCCTGGCACTTCCCACACTTGGAGTGTATAAACCTAAATATCCGTAATTAGGACCAATCTCCTGGTTACCGGTTACCCCATAACCTGCTCTAAATTTAAGATCAGAAAAAGTATTGCTGTTTTGCATAAAAGGCTCGTTCATTACTTTCCATCCTACAGATACGGAAGGGAAATTTGCCCAGCGGTTATCTTCAGAAAATCTTGAGGAGCCATCACGACGGAAACTCGCAGAAATTAGGTATCTGTTTGAGATATCAAAGCTGGCCCTTGCAAAATAAGACTCCAGTGCATTTCTATTAATTGCAGCAGGGAAGTTGGTAAGCATACTGTTTTGTGTGAACCTGCTTTGGCTTGAAATATAAAATTCCTGGAAGGAGTGACCTGCAGTAAGATCCACTTTGGTATCTATAGCATCCACTTCCGTTCTATAGTTAAAATAGAAATCCAGTAAAGTATTTCTATTCATCCCCCAGTAATAGTTTTCAAAAGCAACCGGTTCACCTACAACAGCTGAAGTTAGTGGGCGAAATTGCGCTCCTTCAAGTTCAGCATAATCGATACCGGCATTAAGGTTAAACCTCAATCCATCTAAAAATGGCAGCCGGTAATCTACATTAAGATTAGTAATAGTCCTTATGTTCTCTGCGTTATTATTGTTTTGCCGAAGCATTGCCAGAGGGTTACGGGTGGCCTGTCTCATTTCATCCATCGTAGTATCCCCAGTCCTGAATTCAAAGAATCCATCAAATGGGCTGGTTGGGTCATAAACAGGTTGAGTAGGATCAAAAGAAACCGCGGCACCTATGGCGCCCTGGTCTGCAAACCTGTTGCGGTCCACAATACCTTTGGCATTCAGCGTTAATTTAAGATCATTGTCCAGTAAATTTTGGGTAAGAACTACGTTTACAGCATTTCTTTCATAAAGGTCTGTTTTAAGGACACCCTGCTGGTCTGTACGGTTAAAGTTTACCCTGTAAGTAAAATTATCAAAACCTTCAGATAGGGTAAGGTTGTGTATTGCCCCAATAGAAGTGCGATATATCTGGTCCTGCCAGTCTGTATTATTATCTCCTAAAAGAGTAGGGTCTGTTCCATCTGTACTATTAATAAGGTCACGAAATTGATCTCCATTAAGCACATTTACCTTGTCTGTAATTTGTCCTACGCTTGCTTTAATGTCATACTCCACATTAAATTCGGAAGAAAGGCTTCCTCTCTTGGTGGTAATAAGAATAACACCGTTTGACGCCCTGGAACCATAAATTGAGGTCGCAGCCGCATCCTTAAGGATAACAAAATCTTCAATTTCTTCCGGGTTAATCGCGTTAAGTTGGTTACGTACTCCCTGTACCCCACGTTGGTCTAACGGGATCCCGTCCACAACTATAAGAGGCGAATTGTTTCCGGAAAGGGAAGATCCTCCACGAATTCTTATTTCACCGCCACCCCCGGGCTCGCTGCTGGGAGTGATCCTTACCCCGGCAGATTTTCCTGCAATAAGGGTCTCCGGAGAAACTACAGCACCACGGTTAAATGACTCCGGGCTTATTTTTTCTACGGCTCCGGTAGCATCCTGGCGGGTAGTAGTTCCATAACCTATTAATACTACTTCTTCCAGAGTAGCTTCGCTTTCATCAAGTTCAACATCCAAACGGGTTTGACCGGCATATATGATCTCTTTTGAAGCAAACCCTAAAAACGAGTAAACAAGTATATCGTTTTCGTTAATGTTCGAAAGATTGTAATTACCGTCAAAATCTGTAGTGGTCCCGGTGGAGGTTCCCTGTACAATAATATTAACACCCGGTATTGGTAAGCCTGTGCCACTTTCTGTCACAGTACCACTAACGGTGGATTGGGCAAAAAAGCTCATTGGCAGCATAAACAGCAAGATCAATGTGCTTTTACATAATGTTCTCATAAATGTATTAATTAGTTCGACTAAAAATTTTAACTTTTATATTTTCACTTCCAGTGGTTAAAGGTAGGGTAATTAGGGGGGGCAAAAAGGCGTCATCTCCCGAAAACACTAGCGAAAACGATTTCGTGTTGAAAACTTTTTTATTTCAGGAAGTCCGGAAATTTTATGATATTTTTACGAAAAAGAAAAAATTGCACAATTTGAAGTAACCCCAAATGAAAAAGAAGTTAACCCTAAAACAAATTGCCCGGGAACTTGATGTTTCGGTTTCAACGGTTTCCAAAGCCTTAAGGGACAGCGCAGAAATAAGTGAAGATACACGGCAAAAAATCAAAGCTTTTGCCAAGCTTTATAATTATAAACCCAATAATATTGCCCTAAGTCTTAAAAACAGGAAGACTAAAACCATAGGAGTTATAATCCCTGAAATTATTCATCATTTCTTCACTACAGTTATTAGCGGGATTGAACAGGAGGCAAATGAAAATGGATATCATGTTATTATATGCATGTCTAATAATTCATTTGATAAGGAGGTTATAAATATGGAACTGCTGGCAAATGGGAGTACAGATGGGTTTATACTTTCCGTCGCAAAAGAAACTCAGCAAAAACAGGACTATCATCATCTTACTGAAGTGATAAACCAGGGAATGCCCCTGGTGATGTTTGACAGGGTAATAGATGAAATAAATTGTGACAAAGTAGTCATAGATGACGTGAACGGTGCAAAGAAGGCTGTTCAACGCCTTATAGATCTTGAATGCGAAAAAATTGCACTCATTACTACGGTAGATTATGTAAGTGTTGGCAAATTACGCACTCAGGGTTATCTGGAAGCCCTGGAAGAAAACGAACTCCTGCCACAGGATGATCTTATTCTCAAGGTGGAGGATTTTGACAGCAGTGAAGAGGAAATCGCAGAATTTTTACGGAATAAAGATATAGACGGTGTTTTTGCCGTTAACGAACATTTTGCGGTTTATGCTATTAAGGCCTTGCAACAACAGGGGTTAAAAGTGCCGGATGATGCCTATGTTATTGGTTTTACCAACGGTGAGCTATCAAAACAGTTTATCCCCAGCCTAACAACCGTAAGCCAGCATGGGGCAGAGATGGGAGCCCAGGCAGCAAGGCTCCTAATTAAAAAACTGGAGAGTGAAGAAGCTGAAGAGGGGCCGTATGAAACCATTATAGTGGAAACGGAACTGGTGGAGAGAAATTCTACAAAAAGGGAGTTTAAAAAGGAAATATTAAAATTTTAGCTACCTTTACTGCTCATTTTATTGTCAGAACCTATATTTTCACTTCCGTTAATATGTTTTGAC
>DATHWA010000371.1:0-7130 GCA_035461025.1 Gillisia sp.
AGAAACCGAAAATGGGAATATCGCCTGGGTTAAATTCACTACAGCGTATGAAGAGCAGCCGGAGACTTTTAAGTTGATAAAGGAAAATGGTAGATGGAAGGTAGATGAAATTGGAATAGAGGAGAAGGGGCCTTTTTAAAATTCTGGGTTATTTGAAACACTTATTTTTCAACAGATTCTGTATGGGACAGATTTTCCAAAAAAATTAAAAAATTGTTCTCCTGTACATCGAGTTTTTTCCTAACTCTGTATCTGGCGGTTTCCACACCTCTTACTGAAATATTAAGTAAAGGAGCGATCTCTTTATTGGAGAGATTCATTTTGACAAACGCACATAAACGCAGTTCTCGTTTAGTCAATTCAGGGTTGATATTTTTAAGCTCTTTGAAAAAATTCTTATGAACCTTTTCAAAATTTACATCGAAAATATCCATAAACTCCTCTCCAATGCGATGCTGCTGAAGCTTAAAAAGAATATCCTGGAGTTTTTTTCTCGCTGTTTGAGTATTTAATGTGCTCTTTAACTCCTTTAAATTGGTAAAGGTTTCTGCAAAAATATCCTTTTTCTTAACCAACATCATGGTATAATTCGCAAGCTCTTTACTTTTTCTAATATTATCTTCTTCCAGGAGCAATTTGTCCTTTCGAATACTTTCCTTATCCTGTTTTAATTTCAGCTGTTCTATTTCCAGCTCCAGCAATTTTTTACTTCTTTGTGCAGCGAGTTTAGCTTTTTCCCTTTCCTTTTCAATTTTTCGTTTGATTATATATATAAGAAAAATAGCGAGTGCCAGGAAAAGTAATATATAGCTTATAATAGCAGCAGTTGTTTGATACCACACAGGTGGAACCGCAAATCTAAAGCTGCTTTCTTTTCCGCTGTTTCCAATTAGGTCTCTGCTTCTTACCTTGAAATTATAATTACCGGGTCTTATGTGGGTATATTCCTTATAATCCTGGTTTTCCCAGGTGGACCATTTTTGGTCGATGCCCTCCAGGATGTATTGATACTGCACCGGAGAGGAAGGAGACATTCCTGGTGCTGAAAATTCAAATCTTAAAATCTCCGTTTTATTGGGCAAGGTTATTTCTTGTTTACCCATAAGTGGAATTTGTTCTTCCGTCTCGCCCTCTATATAGGAAATGCGGGTAATCCTTGTTGATATGGGTTTCTTAAGTGTATCCTTACCTGTATTATAAAGATACAGGCCATTAGTTGCACCAATTAAAACATTCCCTCCTTTAAGTGGAAGAATACTTTCCATACCTCTGTTTAAGCTTCCTTTTAAATTCAGAAATAAACTTTTATTGATTTGATTATCTTCATCCTCAATATTGAAATATCCTACTTCATCATCCTGCACAACCCAGGCTGTATTTTCATTTTGGATTAGCTTTCTGGTGTTTACTGTCGTATCGAGTATTTGATTCAGGTTGTTATAAGGTTCAAACTTGTTATTACTGTTATTGAATTCATAAATTCCTGTGTTGGTTGTAAAAACTATATCATCATTCCATTTGGTAACATTTACGTTAAAAGGAGAAATGAGGCCGTTCTGGTCCGTATAATGGTCCATTGCATATATCCGGGTGAAATCGGGATTAATTTTTAATTTATAGACTCCTTTATACCCGTGACAAACCCAGTATGTGTTATCTTCATCTGCTTTTAAGATGTCCCTGCTGGACTCATTGAAACCATTTATCTTATGCTTTAATTTCCAATTCTTGCCGTCTTTTTCCAGTAGAAAAAGGCCATTGTAATTGGCAGCTAGATATGTATTTGGTTTGCTATCTATTTCAATAATTTTCCAAAAACCATCAATTTGACCAATTTTATGTGGCAAATTATCCTTTAATACAAATAAGCCTTTATCGTGACTAATAATTACAGATTCCTCTACCTTTTGGGCCGCCCAGGCCTGGCCTTCCAGGTTCGGAACTTTTTCAAATTTTAAATCATATTGGGATTGCTCCCCTTTAAATAAAGAATAAAAAACCCCTTTATTGGTAGCCAGGTATATAAGATTATTATCGATTAAAATATCATAAATAGAAGCTTCCTCAAAAAGCAGGGAAACGGGTGAGTCAAATTCTATAAAATCCAAGCCATTATTAAGTAGCGCCCATACATTTTTTCCACTTTTATATAAATTGAGAATAGACGAATTATGGACATTTTCAAATGCGGGAGATTCCCTTATTATTTCCCCGGTATTTGTTAGCATTAATATCCTGGAACCTAGTGTTCCCAGGAGATAAACATTATCGTGGTGTATAGCGGAAATTAATTCGTCATTTATATTGTTTTCAAAGACAGTCGCCCATAGTTTAAGATCTTTGGTAGAAGTATTGCCTCTAAAAACATTTCCTTCCTTAGATACCAGAAGGAGATCCCCGTTTGTTGCCGGGAGAATTCCAACCATGGAATTATGTAAATAATCCTTAGCCTCATAAATTAATTCCAATTGCATGGTGGTGGGGTCAAATTCAAGAATTCCGGTATCTGCATCCTGAACGTAATAATTATTACCCACCACTTCTGAATATACAAATGCATTGTTGGAAGGGATATGAGTGGCAGTGTTGCCAGATATTGCGATTAGTTCTTTAAACGAACGGTAAATAATATAATCTTTGAATTCATGCACCTGCCAAAGGTTTTCCAAATTCTCATTTTCTAACTTTAGTTCTTTTAATAAGGATTTGTAATAATATCGGCCTACTGAATCTCTTTCTATAAGTCCAATCTCATTAAAACCACCGGCGTATACTTTACCATCGCTGGAATACGCCAAACTACGTACAGATGAATTATTTGGAAGCACAACTTTTTGCCATCGTTCTCCATCGTAAACAATAACCCCATCGTTATTTCCAAAATATAAAATGTCCTCCTTATCGCGTGCCATAGTCCAAAATTGCGCGTCCGCCTGGAAGTCGTTTCGGGAGTAATGAGTGATTTTAGGAGGTTTGTTAAAATTATCAATTAGGAAATCACCCTGGCTGAAGGAAGAAAAGGGGACCAGGAAAAAAACTCCAAAAAATATAACAGATAAAACATTGAGGTATATATACTTATAAAAAAAGACGTGGTATTGACGTATCATTCTATTGTCTTGAAGTAATCCAAATGTAATGCATTTTTTAGAATTCCTGTTAACATATAATAATTTAGACCTCACTTAATTTAACAAGAAAACGTTTTCGGTATTAAGATTTATTCTTTTTTAATAAAGCATACACTTTTGGTCGAACACGTTTTAAACTTTTACCTAAAACCATTTTATATAATGAGAATAAAAGATTATTTAGGAGTGCTTTTTTTGTTTATTATGGGTAGCTCTTTTGCCCAGGACAATCAGGTTACCGGTACTGTTACAGATGCCTCATCCGGGTTACCATTACCTGGAGCAAATGTAATTGTGAAGAATACCACAATAGGAACTCAAACAGATTTTGACGGAAATTTTTCGTTGAATGCAGAATTGGGGGATGTTCTTGTAGTTTCTTTCCTGGGTTATGTCACCACTGAACTTTCAGTGAGTGATTTAACCAATATGGAAATTGTTCTACAAGAGGATGCTCAATCATTGGACCAGGTTGTAGTTATAGGATATGGAAGTCAGCAAAGACGAAATATTACAGGATCTGTTTCGGTTGTTGATGAAGAAGCCTTTGAAGATCGCCCAAATACACAGGTAGGTGCCCTTTTGCAAGGGAAAGCGGCGGGAGTTCAGGTGGTTTCGGGTTCTGGAAAACCGTCTGCAGGATTTAATATAAGAATACGAGGAACCAACTCAATTAATTCCAGTAGTGAACCCTTATATGTAGTAGATGGAGTTCCCACAACAGATACCCGTTCCCTAAATCCATCAGATATTGAAACCTTATCAATTCTTAAGGATGCTTCTTCTGCAGCTATTTACGGTGCCCAGGGAGCAAACGGGGTAGTATTGATTACTACCAAACAGGGTAAAACCGGGAAACCTCAATTATCAATTGATTCATATGTAGGTGTTTCTCAGGTCTGGAAAACCCTTCCGGTACTTAATGGTGAACAATACAGAGATTTGATGACCGAGCTGGGAAGAAACACAGATTGGTCCAGGTACACTGAAAATACCGACTGGCAAAATGTAATATTCCAGGATGGGTTGTCTACGAATCATCAGGCTTCAATGTCGGGAAGAAATGATGGAACATCTTATTATGTTTCCGGAGGGTATACCAAACAGGAAGGCGCTGTAAGAAGTTCTGAAATGGAGCGATATAACTTTAAGGTGAACTTTTCACAACAGGTGAATGATTATATTAAAGTAGGTACCAACATTGCTTATACTCATTATTCAGACGTTGATGTTACAGATAATACCAGTGTGAATAGTGGAGGAGTTTTATTGGGGGTACTTTCTACCCCTCCAAATATTGGAATTTTCAATCCTGATGGAACCTACACAAGTAATCCATTCCAGGATTGGGAAAATCCAGTTTCTTCAACAGATGCTGCAGTAAGAGGTTATACAAATCAACGACTTTTAGGAAATGTGTTTGCTGAAATCTATTTCCTGGATGGTCTAAAGTTTAGAACGAATTTAGGAACGGACTATAGCAGTGCGAATTATGATTATTTCCTGGATCCATTCAGTACAAGTTACGGTAGGGCAATGAGCGGGATAGGGAGATATAATACCAATCTAAGTAACTACTATATAATAGATAATACAATAACGTATACAAAGAGATTTGGAAAGCACGATTTTGAAGCACTTGCCGGATCTGTCTTCCAGAAATATCGCTGGGAGAACAGTAATATGGAGCGAAGAAATTTTTCAAGTGACCAAATTACTACCCCAAATGCAGGTTCTGAAATAATTGCTGCCTCCGCCGATAAAGCTGAAAAGGCCAATGCTTCTTATATAGCAAGAGTAAACTATAATTTTGATGGTAAATATCTTTTAACTGCCAATTTTAGAGCAGATGGTTCAAGCAACTTTGGACCTCAAAACAGGTGGGGTTATTTTCCATCCTTCTCTGTGGGATGGCAGGTATCTGAAGAAGATTTTATGACGAATTTGGAGTCTGTAAGCAGTTTTAAGCTTAGAGCAGGTTGGGGGGTTGTAGGTAACGACCAGATAAATAATTACGCATATTTTGGTAGAGTAGGAAGTGGAGGAAATTACCCTATAGGAGGGATAGTTATGCCGGGAACCTATCCTGCTTCCATTGCAAATGAAAGCTTGAAATGGGAAGAATCTGAGCAGTTAAATGTTGGTCTTGACCTCGCTTTCTTAGAAAACAGGATAAACTTTACTGCAGATGCTTATGTTAAAAATACAAGGGAACTTTTATTAAATGCCCCTTTACCACGATCAACTGGTTTTGACAATGCTATTCAAAACATAGGACAATTGAGGAATAGAGGACTTGAATTCCAACTTTCTACTATAAACACAAACGGTGAATTTAAATGGAATACAGATTTCAATATTTCCTTTAATAGAAATGAGGTTGTAAATATTGTAGGTCAGGAAATCTTTGGGGGTGGAGTTGCCGGTAGAGGTGAAGTGAGTTTGGTAAGAGAAGGAGAACCTCTTGGGTCATTTTATGGCTACGTGTGGGGAGGTGTTGATCCTGAAACCGGAAATGCATTTTACATAACTCAGGATGGTGAATCCACATTTGAACCAACTGCTGCAGACAGAAGAATAATAGGAGATGCAAATCCAGATTTTATCTATGGTTTAACCAATACATTTAGTTATAAAAACTTTGGATTATCTGTGTTCCTACAGGGATCTCAGGGCAATGATATTTTTAATGCCACCAGGATAGAAACCGAGGGCATGACAGATTCTAAAAATCAGTCTGCGGTGGTATTGAACAGGTGGAGAGAGGCTGGAGATATTACAGATATTCCCAGAGCTTCTGAAGGGAATACTAATAATTCAAGAATTTCCTCAAGATTTGTTGAAGACGGTTCTTATTTACGGATGAAAGCTTTGACCTTAAGCTATAATGTGCCAGCGTCATTAACAGATAGGCTTTCTTTAAGTGGTATGAAAATATATGCTACCGGAGAAAATCTCTTTACCATAACAGATTATTCAGGATTTGATCCTGAAGTGAATGCCTTTGGAGGTAGTAATACAGCTGTAGGAGTGGACTTCGGGACTTATCCTCAAACAAGAAATTTAATAATGGGACTAAACCTCACATTCTAAAAATTACGAAATCATGATAAAAACTAAAGTCATAAAATATATTGGAATTCTTCTGGTGGGTATTGCCTTTACAGGTTGTGAGGATTCTTTGGACCTACAGCCAATTTCTGAAGAGACAGTGGATAATGCCTATGCTACGGGTACTCAGCTTGAAGCAGCCTTAACAGGAGTGTATGAATCTTTTCAATCAAATGATTATTATGTCTGGGACAAGATAATTTTTGAGGATGTACGGTCTGATAATTACTACGCAGGTGGGGACAATCCTCAAATTTTTGAAATAGATAATTTAAATATTAATACTACTAATGATAGGGTTTTTAATGCCTGGTCTGCCATTTACAATGCAATTTCCAAGGCAAACCTGGTAATTGAAAGGGCACCACTTATTGAGAGGGATATAACAGATGAACAAAGAAGCCAGTTTGAAGGACAGGCACTTTTCTTAAGAGCTTATCATTATTTCAATCTGGTAAAGCTTTGGGGCGGGGTTCCGCTTATCACAGAAACAGTAAAGAGTGTTGCTCCCGGAGACGTTAGGTTACCAAGAAATAGCGAAGAGGAAGTTTACAATCAAATAATTACAGATCTTGAAGATGCTGTAGAACTTTTACCTCACACTTACGGGAATGATGCAAGTGTAAACAAAGCAAGGGCAACAAAAGGCGCTGCCAATGCACTACTTGCAAAGGTTCATGCTCAAAGACCTAATCCAAATTATGCTGCAGTACTGGAATACGCTAATGCAGTTATAAATAGTCCTGCAGGGTATTCCTTATTGAGTAATTATGATTTGCTGTTCAACGGTAATAATTATAATAACCAGGAATCAATCCTTGAAATCCAGTATTTAGGTGGGGATGAAGGAACCTGGGGACCACAAATGCATTTGCCGCCATCTGTAAG
>DATHWA010000372.1:0-2490 GCA_035461025.1 Gillisia sp.
GACTTTCCACTCTCCACTTTCCACTCTCCACTTTTTTTTCAACCGACAACTGATAACTGATAACCGACAACTCCCCAACCGAAAACTTACACCTTCTCCCCGGGATTCATAAACTTCCGCACCTCATCCTCCTTTAACTCCGGATTCGCTCCTTCCTGTCCGGCTACCAAAGCTCCGATTGCGCAGGCATAGTCGAGGGCTTTTTGCGGTTCTTCTTTTTTCAGCAGACCGGAAATTAAGGATGCCAGGAAAGAGTCCCCGGCACCTACGGTGTCCTTTACCTTAATCTGGTACCCACTGTTATAATAAAGCTTGTTATCTCTTAGAAGCACCGCTCCATGCCTTCCTTTGGTTACGCAGATTGTGGGGGTGTTGGTTTTTTCGGCAATGAAGTGGAGGTTTTGCTCCAGGGAATTATAGGGAGAACCGACTTCTGCGGCTATTTCGAATAATTCGTCATCATTGAATTTAATGAAATTAGCTTTATGCATAAGGTGTTCTAGTATGGCTGACTGATAATGTGGTGGCCGTAAGTTGACATCAAAAATCTTGTAGCCATCTTCCTCCAGTAGGGAAAATAAAGTATTTCTGCTTACTTCGTCCCTGCATACCAGGCTGCCAAATATAAAAGCATCAGCATTTTTCACTGCTTTCTTCATCTCCGGTTTAAGTTCAATCTTATCCCAGGCTGCAGGATAGGCGATCTCGTAAGATGCAGACCCCTGATTATTTAAGGTAACCAGGACCATGCCCGTGGAATGTTCAGGATCCTGTGTGATAAGAGAAGTATCTACCCCTTGTTTTTTCAGAAAGGCAATGGCGTTTTTACCTTTTTCATCGGCGCCCACTTTACTTATTATGCCGGTTTCTATTCCGGAAGCGCTTAGTCGGGAAGCGACATTGAGAGGAGCTCCTCCTATTCTCTCCTCATCAGGAAAAACATCCCACAGTACTTCTCCAAAACAAACAACTTTTATACTCATTATTCTTTGTTTAAATCTTCAAATTATATCTTTTTATTGAAGTGACAGAACAGTGTCGAGATCAATTTCAGCTACAGAATTTACGATAAGATCCGGTTTAAAGGCGTAATCATTTAAATTTTCTTTTTTAGAGACTCCGCTTAAAGTTAGAATAGTTGTATAGCCCAGTTGTATTCCTCCCAGGATATCTGTATCCATCGTGTCTCCAATAATAATGGTTTCGCGTGCCTCAAGGCCAAGATATTTTCGGGCAGATCTCATCATAACCGGACTTGGTTTCCCAACAGAAAATGCTTTTTTTCCGGTGGCTTCTTCTATCATTGCCACGACAGCTTTAATTCCAAGGTTGGTCCACCCGGTCTTTTTTGGAGAGGGATCAAGGTTAGTTGCGATCAATTTTGACCCGGAAAGTATCATATCCACTGCATGGTTCACCATTTCCAGAGTAAAATTTCTCCCTTCTCCCACCACTACGAAATCCGGATTGGCATTCACCAGCGTATAACCTTCCTGTGATAGGCTTGTAATTAGACCACCTTCCCCCAGGACATAAGCAGTTCCTTTTGGCTCCATAAAAGATAGGAAGGATGCGGTTGCTATTGCACTTGTGTAGACGTTTTCTTCCTTTATTTTAATTCCCATTCTTGCAACCTTGTTAACAGTATCCAGCGGGGTGCGCTGGCTGTTGTTGGTCATAAAAAGAAAGGGAATTTTTCTTTTTTGCAGCTGTGCTATAAATTTATCGGCACCGGGAATTAAAGTGTCATTCCCGTAGATCACGCCATCCATGTCTATTAAAAATCCTTTTTTCATTTTATTGTCTTAAGATTAACGGTCAATCTAAGAAATGAGGGGTATTTTATTTGTTACCCGTTTACCTCTTTTCATTGTTATTTTAACCCGATAGGCCTTTGTTTAAGGTAGGGCTTATAAGAACCAGAGCAAATTTGGCAATTCAAACTTAATTCTTCAAAGGCCTTGCAGGTATAAATTTTGATCATATTCCCCATCTTGCCTCTTCAGGTTTTCCGAGAGATATTTCGTCACTAAGTCCCTCCAGCGATTTTCCTTTGGTTTCCGGCATAGTGAGGATCACGAAGATCAATTTCAGATTTATGAATCGTTTTTGCTATTTTATATTAAATAGCAGAACATAGAATTATTTTCTATGTTCTGCCTGAAAACCTGATTAAGTCTTACAGTGTACTTAAATAATCAATTGCATTTTTATAGATTCCTTCAATGTTACCTCTATAGGCATTGGTGCGCCCATCATTCATATTCCATTCCATCCCAGCAATTCCTATGGCAATAATACTACCTGTATATGGTGTTTTAGGTAGGAATTCAATTATTCCGGGGCAGCATTCATCTGCTACTCCGGCCCATACTGCCAAAACAACTCCGCCAAAGAGACGTTCAAATTCATTAAATTGTCCGGGTTGGTGCCCCGGTCCTAATAATAAATTTATATCCCATAAATTATTATGATCTTCTCTAAATCCAC
>DATHWA010000373.1:0-8945 GCA_035461025.1 Gillisia sp.
TTACAAATATAATTACAGCTCTGCAGTGTTAAATCTCGCGTCAATGGAGCGTGAAATTAAGCCTCTTAATCTATTTAACAGCTCGAGGGATTTTTATACCACCCTGGATAAGGTAAGTAACCCTATGACCTATGAGGGCTATGCTGCCTGGTTCAAGGAATTTGAAAAATATATTGAAGACAATAAAAAGGATGAGGCAAAGCTTACTGCCCTTAGCCATATATTGAGTGTAACCGGAAACCTGGCAGAGGGCACCCCGTTTACAGGGATGTTTGCAGGCAGTCTTTTTGACGGAATAGGGAGCTTTATAAATTCCCTGGGTCGTCGTGACCGTGACCTGCGGGAGAAGAGTCTAAAGATGTTTAATCTTACTACCTCAGTATCCCAGTTCACCCACGATAAAGATCTTATTGAGACCGAATGGAAAGCCATCACTAAAAGCCTTGATGAACTTAAGGAGTTGCAGGATATGGCGATGGAAAAAAATATTGTGGAATTATTGGGCATTAATAGGGCCGACTTCAAGAAAAACTTCACAGATGAGACAGATGCTAAAAAGCGTACAGAATATATCCTGAATATTTCCAAGATTGCCGAAAACAAGATAACAGAGGAAAAGAATAAACACCCTGAAAACTGGAAGCAGGAGTATTATACCCAGATGGTTGCAGTTCAAAACTTAAAAATTAGATTTGGCACCCTTACCTTCAGGATCCTTGAAAACCTTGACAAGTACAAGACCCTAATCAATAAATACAAGGCAGATGAGAACTTAAAATCAAGAATAGCAGAACTGGACCTTAAACTGGACCTGGTTAGAAATAGTTTTGAATCGACCTTCAATCCTCAGGTCTATATCAAAGCCAGCAATGAAATGTATATTGTGGAATAGTATTGAGTATTTAGTATTGAGTAGTGAGTAGTGAGAATACCTTAGAGTAGGTACCATTGATTTCTGAGAATGATTTAAACAGAATTGAAGACACTTAATAAAAAAAGGGAGCAGGTTTTAAACTCGCTCCCTTTTTAGTTAAGAATTAAAAAATCTCAATACTCAATACTAATATCTCAATTCTATTTAAAAAATCTCAATACTCAATACTAATATCTCAATACTAATTTATCCACACTTAGACGATCCACAATCCGGGCAGGTAAGACAACCTTCCTGATAGATAAGGTTGGTAGAATTACAGTTTGCACAGGTTTGACCTTTTGCTTTGGTCCCATCTGCAACATAACGCTTCAGAGCTCTTGCCACCCCATTTTTCCATGTGTTGATAGATTCATTATCCAGTTGAAGACTGTTAATAAGGTCTACAGCTTTTTCAATTGGCATCCCATGTCTTAAGGTACTGGAGATCAATTTTGCATAGTTCCAGAATTCCGGGTCAAATTTGTGAGAGAGTCCTTCAATGGTAGTTTTATAACCTCGCTGATTTTCATACTGGAAGTCGTATCTCGAATTTCCTTCCTCATCTTTATTTTTGATGATAAGACCTGCATTTACCCATCGTGGAATAAGAATTCCGTCCTCATCATCTGCAAGACCGGTGAAGATCTCGTAAGGTTTGTCATCAATTGTACCTATAAAGGCGATCCATTTCTCCTTATTGTTCTGGAATCTCACAACATCTGCCTCAAGGATCTCAGGGCGTTTTGTTGGGAAAATTGAAGAAGAAGATTCCTCTTCCTTTTTCTCTTCATTAGAGATCAGTACCCCGGAGCGGGAACCATCACGGTAAACAGTTACTCCCTTACAACCAACTTCCCAGGCCTTTAGATAGAGCTGGCCTACAAGTTCCTCTGTAGCTTCATTAGGAAGATTTACAGTTACACTTATAGAATGGTCTACCCACTTTTGTACAGCACCCTGCATAGTTACTTTACTCATCCAGTCAATATCATTGGAAGTAGCTTTGTAATATGGCGATTTTTTTACAAGCTTATCAAGCTCTTTCTGTGTATAGTTCTTACTTGTGTCATACCCGTTTATTTGCATCCACTCTTTAAATCTGTGATGGAAAACAACATATTCTTCCCAGGAATCCCCTGTTTCATCAACAAAATCTACACGGGCTTCTTTATCATTTGGATTGACTTTTCTTCTTCTTTTATAAACCGGTAGGAAAACAGGCTCTATCCCGGAAGTGGTTTGAGTCATTAAACTGGTTGTACCGGTAGGAGCGATGGTAAGGAGTGCAATATTCCTTCGGCCATATTCCATCATTTCAAAGTAAAGCTTTTCATCTGCTTCTCTTAAACGCTGGATGAACGGATTGTCTTTTTCTCTTTCAGAATCATAAACGCTGAAAGCTCCTCTTTCCTTAGCTGCATATACAGATGCTCTGTACGCTTCAATAGCAAGTGTTTTATGAACTTCTACAGAGAATTCAATACCATCCTTGCTTCCGTAAGAAATACCAAGGGCAGCAAGCATATCACCCTCTGCAGTGATACCAATTCCTGTTCTTCTTCCTTCGTAAGCTTTCTTCCTTATTTGAAGCCAAAGGTTTTTTTCAACGCTCTTTATCTCTTCACTTTCAGGATCTGCATCTATTTTTCCAAGGATATCATCAATTTTTTCAAGCTCCAGGTCAATAATGTCATCCATTATTCTTTGTGCGGCACCAACGTGCTTTTTGAAAAGCTCAAAATTGAATGAAGCCTCTTTTGTAAATGGATTTTCTACATAAGAAAGTAAGTTAATAGCTAATAGCCTGCAGGAGTCATAAGGACATAGCGGAATTTCCCCACATGGGTTGGTAGAAACTGTTTCATAACCAAGATCTGCATAAGAATCCGGAACGGATTCTTTTATAATAGTATCCCAGAAAAGAATCCCCGGTTCTGCAGATTTCCATGCATTGTGCACTATTTTATTCCAAAGCCTGGACGCTTCCAGTTCTTTGGAGTACTTTGGGTTATCACTATGTATAGGGAACTTTTGGGTGTAGCTCTTATTGTATTTCACCGCTTTCATGAAATCGTCATCTATCCTAACAGATACATTTGCTCCTGTTACCTTACCCTGGATCATTTTTGCGTCAATGAAATCCTCTGCATCCGGATGGTTAATAGAAACTGAAAGCATTAATGCCCCACGACGCCCATCCTGGGCTACTTCACGGGTAGAATTGGAATATCTTTCCATAAAAGGAACAAGGCCGGTAGAGGTAAGGGCAGAGTTCTTAACAGGTGAACCTTTTGGTCTTATGTGGGACAGATCATGTCCAACACCCCCACGGCGTTTCATTAACTGAACCTGTTCCTGGTCCACTTTCATGATGCTTCCGTAAGAGTCGCTCATTCCTCCATTACCAATTACAAAACAGTTGGATAATGACGCGATTTGGTATTTGTTACCAATTCCTGCCATAGGGCTTCCCTGTGGCACAATGTATTTGAAGTTTTCCAGCAACCCCAAAACTTCCTCTTCACTCATAGGATTTGGATATTTATTTTCTATCCTCGCGATTTCCTTAGCGATCCTCACGTGCATATCCTTAGGTGAAAGTTCATATAAATTCCCGTCTGAATCTTTTAACGCGTATTTATTGATCCATACTCTGGCTGCAAGTTCATCACCTTTGAAATAGGCTAATGACTTTTGAAATGCTTCCTCCTGGGAATAGGTTTGGGTGGGGGTTTTTGGTGCTTCTACTTTCATTTTTGAGTTTTGATTTAGGTTAGTTAAATCATTTATTGGAAAGCATAAAAGTAGAAAAAAATAAACTGTTAGAGATGTGTTAACAAGAAAAAAGTTTACAACTAAAAGTTGTTATATATCTGTAAATGAGTCATTTACGATTTTACTAACAAAAAAATGTTGACAAAAAGTTTCATTTAAATGATAATTCTAAATCGCAGAATCCAGAGACAGAGCGGGTTGCAAAGCGATTCTGCAATTTAGAATTTTATAGTGTTAAAAAACCAGTTTATATGTTTGTTTGGCTATTTCCAATTCTTCATTGGTAGGTATAACCAGAACCTTCACACGAGAATTTTCAGTACCAATTGAACGGTTTTCTTTGGAACGGACAGAATTTTTCTCAGAGTCAATTTCGATTCCAAGATAATTCATATCCCTACAGATCAAAGAACGCAGAACATCGCTGTTTTCTCCAATTCCTGCCGTGAATACAATTGCATCCAAGCCATTCATTGCTGCTGTATATGCGCCTATATATTTTTTGATCCTGTAGGCATTCATCTCGAGCGCAAGCTGGCACTTGCGGTTACCTTTTTCAGCTTCAGCCTCGATATCCCGAAGATCACTGTAACCGGTAAGGCCTAGCATTCCGCTTTTATGATGAAGCAGGTCACTCACTTCCCGGGCCGAGTATCCCAGTTTTTCTATCATATAGAAAATGATGGACTGGTCTATATCCCCACTTCGGGTTCCCATTATGAGCCCGTTTACCGGGCCAAACCCAAGGGAGTGGTCTATACTTTTTCCATTATGCACAGCAGTAATGCTACACCCATTACCCAGGTGCACACTTATTATTTTTGAACTTTCCTTGTTGAGCATGTTGATAGCCTGCTCTGTGACATATTTATGACTGGTACCGTGAAAACCGTAAACCTGAATATTATGATCCTCTTTAAAAGATAATGGGATGGCATAGGTGTTGGCACATTCCGGGATCGAGCGGTGAAAAGCCGTATCAAAAACCGCAACCTGGGAAGCATCGGGGAATATTTCTTCAGCTACCTGGATTCCTTTAAGGTTTGGCGGATTGTGAAGCGGGGCAAGGGAAAAGAGTTTTTTTATTTCTTCCTTTACTTCCGCAGTAATTTCAATGGTTTCTGAAAAAGCATCCCCTCCATGAACCACGCGGTGTCCAATCGCAGGAATTTCTGAAGCTTCTTTTATCACTCCTTTTTCAGGATGCAATAAGTAATTTGTAACTTTCTTTAAAGCTACAGAATGATCCGGGATGGAAAGTTCTTCAGAAACTTTAAAATCCCCCGATTTATAATGCAACATGGAATTTTCCTGGCCAATTCTTTCTACAAGTCCGGAGGCCAGAACTTCTTCAGCAGGCATTGCTATAAGTTGAAATTTCAATGAAGAACTACCGGAGTTTATAATAAGTATTTTATTCATTTTTTTATTTTAAATGCCCTGTGCCTGGATGGCAGTAAGGATTACAGTATTAAAAATATCATCTACAGTACAGCCGCGGCTAAGGTCGTTTACAGGTTTGTTTAGGCCCTGAAGCATTGGTCCAATGGCCAGTGCCCCGGTTTCACGTTGGACTGCTTTATAGGTGTTATTCCCGGTATTAAGGTCCGGAAATATCAATACGCTTGCCTGTCCTGCAACTTCAGAATTTGGCATTTTACTTTGCCCTACACTAAGATCTACCGCCGCATCGTATTGAATAGGACCTTCTATCTTAAGGTCCGGTCTTAGTTTTTTCACAATCTCTGTAGCTTGTCTAACCCTGTCCACATCTTCTCCTTTTCCTGAAGTCCCGGAAGAGTAGGAGAGCATTGCGATCTTTGGTTCTATCCCAAAGGCCTTACTACTTTCAGCTGAAGAAATTGTGATCTCTGCCAGCTCTTCCGCCGTGGGATTAGGATTAATGGCGCAATCCCCAAATACTGAAACCCTGTCCTCAAGACACATAAAGAATACGGAAGAAACTACAGACACACCCGGTTTAGTCTTGATGAACTGCAATGCCGGAATTATGGTATGCTGGGTGGTATGGGCAGCACCGGATACCATTCCATCTGCATGGCCTTTGTGGATCATCATAGTTCCAAAATAAGATACATCACTCATCCTGTCCCTTGCCATATCGAGATTAACGTTCTTATGCTTTCTTAATTCATAATATGTAAGGGCATAATCATCAAAATTATCAGATTTTACGGGGTCTATTATTTTAATCTTTTCCAGGTCAATGTTAAGGCCCAGATTCATAATCTTGTTCTTAATTATTTCTTCATCACCTAACAAAGTGATATCTACCAGGTCCATAGCGATAAGCTTTGCCGCTGCTGTAAGGATCCTTTCATCTGTTCCTTCCGGCAGGACAATATGTTTTTTGGCCTGTTGCGCGCGTTTTACCAGGCTATACTGGAACATTCGTGGTGTAATACCCTTGGGTTTGAAATTAATAAGCTGCTCTGCCAGTTTATCAAGAGGCACATATTTTTCGAAAGTACTAATGGAAGTCTCTATCTTTTGAGAACTATCTGCATATATATTAGACTTTATGGCACCAACTCTATTGGCTACATTAAAAGTTCCATCTTCTACAGAGATAATTGGTACCACCTGGGAGAGTCCTTCAATAAGTTTAATTATGGAATCTTCCGGGATGAGGCCACCGGTAAGTATGATCCCGGAGATCCTTGGATAGTTGGTCGAGATATTGGCCTGCAGGACACCCAAAATGATATCTGCCCGGTCACCCGGGGTAATCACAAGGCTTTCATTCTTTAGGTGATTTAGATAGTTACGGAGCTGCATGGCTCCAACATTGAAATTTCCCGTTTGATTGTCAAGAAAATCATGTCCAAAGAGCACTTTACCATTAAGTGCAGAAATTATCTCTTTTAATGTTGGGTTAGAGAGGGTGTCAATTAAAGGAATAGCAAATACTGCCACTTCATCCGGCAGGAACTCTCGCATCCCGTTTAGGGCAATTTCCAGATTCTCCGGCTGAATACGGTTGCTTACCATCGCCATAACCCTAACGTCTTTATTTACAAATGCATGATATGCCATTTGCAGGCTACCCATTAAAGTTTCCTTGGTCTTATCCTGGCCACTGGCAACGATGATCACAGGGAGTCCCAGGTTTTTGGCTATTAGTACGTTTACATCAAATTCGAAGACACTCCCTTCTCCCGAGAAATCGCTTCCCTCTACCAGCACGATATCAAATTTCTCTTCCAGATTTTTGTATTTGCGTATAATGGTATCTATGATCTCTCCGGACTGGCCATCATTTCGTTTTTGAATGATCTCACTTCGGGTAAATGCATAAGCATCTTCATATGGGAGATCAACCTCAAAATGACTTATCACCGTATCTATATGGTTGTCCTTTTTACCTTCAGCAACATCATTAATAATAGGACGAAAATATCCAACTTTTGTTGTTTTACCCAGGAGGGTGCGCATTAGACCCAATGAGATAATAGATTTCCCGCTGTTGGATTCCAGCGTGGCAATGTAGATTCCTTTATTCATATAAAATTATTGAGCTGCAAATTTACAGCTATAAAAAAACTTCTCCTCCCACAAGCTTATAAAATCCTGTGAAATGTGAGGAAAACTGATAATAATCAGGATCTCCAGTCTATATGAAATAATAAAAAAAACGCTTCCTAAAGAGAAAGCGTTTTTTGGCTAATTCAACTATATAAATAGATATTACTATTTATCTATAGGGTCATTAACAGGGGTATTTCTTTTATTTACACCCTGATTATTGGTGTTTCTATTGTTTACACCGTGGTTATTGATATTCCTGTTATCTCTGCTGTTAATATCACCCTGGGTACTTCTGTTAGGGTTCGTTCTCATCATATCGCTTTGATTTTGTCCGCGAATATTTCTTGGGGAACTTATATTATAATCCTCCTCCAATACACTGTCTGTAGTACTATCATATCTATAAGTCCTAAAATTTCCCTGGTCATCAAATCTACCAAAGGATACATTATTAGGATCTGTTGAAGATGTCATAATATAATAGCCGTTTGCGCTGGTTCTTCTCAGATTTCCGATTTCTGTTTCGGTTCCATTCTCCATTTGGGAAACTGTAAGGTCTCCGCGATCATTTGGAGTAAATCTAAAGTTTTGATTGTTAAATGAATAATCAGACGGTTCCTGGATATCATAAAAGGTTGCCCTATCCATATTCATGTCCATAGGGTTCCTGTCCGTCTGTTGTGTGGTCCTCTCCTGATCAACAACCTGAGCATAGGTTATTCCAACGAACATAAAGCTTAATAAATAAACTATCTTTTTCATAACTGTTTTATTTTTAGGTTTTTACAAAGCTACTATGATCGGCTGTTAATAGTTAATAATGCCTCGTTAGGATTTTGCCAAAACCCTGGTACTAAATTTAATAGTTATTAATTCTCACTAAAGAAGCCGGTTTAATATGCCCCTTTTTTTAAATATTACCCATTTTCTCCATTTCAACTTTAAAACCTATCTTTGCAGCCGCAAAAACACAGGTTATAAATAAGGATCATCTCTTACAACTTTGCAAAGCCATTGTTTATTAGAGAAAAGATTCACAGCATACTAAAAATATTATATGAAAGCCGGAATTGTAGGATTACCCAACGTAGGAAAATCAACTCTTTTTAATTGTTTGTCCAATGCCAAGGCACAGAGTGCCAATTTTCCGTTCTGTACTATAGAACCTAATATTGGGGTTGTAAATGTTCCCGATGCGCGACTGGAAAAATTGGAATCGCTTGTTAATCCTGAGAGGGTTATGCCTGCTACTGTTGAGATAGTGGACATTGCCGGCCTTGTAAAAGGAGCAAGTAAAGGGGAGGGGCTTGGAAACCAGTTCCTGGGGAATATTAGGGAGACAGATGCGATCCTGCACGTGCTAAGATGTTTTGAAAACGATAATATAGTCCACGTAGACGGTTCTGTAAACCCGGTTCGGGATAAGGAAACCATAGATATGGAACTTCAGCTTAAAGACCTGGAAACAGTAGACAAAAAGCTGGAAAAGGTAAAACGTGCCTCGAGGACAGGAAATAAGGATGCTCAAAAGGAAGAGACCGCTTTAATTAAAATCAAACAAGGGCTGGAAGCAGGAATATCTGTTCGTGCTATAGATCTTACAGATTCTGAACGAGAGGATTTTGTCAATAGTATGCAGCTTATTACAGATAAACCTGTGATGTATGTTTGTAATGTAGACGAAGGATCTGCCACGACCGGGAAT
>DATHWA010000374.1:0-3159 GCA_035461025.1 Gillisia sp.
CTAGATTCCAGCAGCGGTCTAGATTCTTTTTCCGCGATATTGCATTCGAGGATTGTGAATCCGCGCCAACGGTTTAATTTTTATTGTTACCTTTCCTGAAATTGCCTCTTAACTTTCTTAAATAGATTGCTTAATTAATAATCCCTGAAAATGAAAAATTCTATACTTTTAATATTCTCTTTATTCCTGGGGCTTGTTTCCTGTGAACAATCAAAGAAAAGCCAGGAATCTACAGAAGGATTAGTAGCACAACCCAATGCGAAAAAACAAACTGAAAAGGTTTTGAGACATGTAGTATTATTTAAATTTAAAGACAGCGCTACAGATGCAGATATTCAACAGATAGTGGAAGCATTTAAGGAACTTCCGCACAAGATTGATGGGATCCTGGATTTTGAATGGGGAACAGATGTTAGCACGGAAGGGTTAGCAGATGGGTTTACCCATTGCTTTTTTGTCACCTTCGAGGATGAAGACGCCAGGGATGCCTACCTCCCTCACCCTGATCATGAAGCTTTTGGCTCCATAGTGGGCCCTCACCTGGATAAAGTGCTTGTAATAGATTATTGGCCACAGCAATAGATAATAACTTTGCCTGTGCAAAATATTGGTTGTCTATCCGGGAGTTCAAAAATGCTTTTAGAATGTAATTATTGTCTTGGAAGAATAATTTTAAAAGTTGTACCGGTTTCTTTATTGCTTACTACATCTATTTTCCCCTTGTGCCCATCTACGATTTCATTTACGATATATAGACCCAGGCCATAACTATCTTTTTTAGTGGGATCTCCATTATTCTTGGTAAACTTCCCTGTAGTAATCATTTCTTTAATACTATCCGGTATGGGTTGGCCTTCATTGTGAACCTCAAAGTATGCGTCTTTGTCTTTGGCCGCTATACTAACTGTAACAGGACCTCCCGGTTTTCCATAACGTATGGCATTAGTAATTAAATTGGTCATTAATTGATCCAGCCTTATAACATCCCACTCCCCCTGTACCGGTCCGGGAGTTTCAATAATTATTTCAGCTTCTGGGTAACTCAGCTGTAATTCCTGAACGATCTTCTCCCCTTGTTTTGAGAGATCTGCCTGGATTTTATTTATAGTCATTCCGCTTCCCAACCGTAAGTTGGTTAGCTCCAGAAGATTGTTAATCAATTCTGTCATCCTCTTAACACTGGAATTGGATCTACTAATTAGGGATTTTTCCTTTTCTGATAGATTATTGGATAACTTAAGAATGGACTGCACCCCCAAAATGGCTGCAAGAGGGTTACGCAAATCATGACCTAAGATCCCCATAAACCAATTCTTACTTTCATGTACTTTATCATCAAAGCGCTTTAGGGAAATCATCCATAATTCATCAATGGCCTCATTAAAACGTATCATATCCTGAAAATCGGCTTCCACTTTCTCCGTCTTACTTTTTGCTTCCCAAAGTCTCAAAACACTTGCCCTGAGAGCTCTAAATTCAGAACTCAGTTCCATAATGTCAAAACCTACATCTGCCCGCTGTTCCCCATGTTGGTGGGCAGCCTTGCTTTCACCGGACAGCATATTTTTATTGCCCTTGGATTTTTTTTCCTGCTCCGCATCGGTTTCAGATGTTTCCATGCTTTCAACAATCCTGTCGAGCATTTGCTTGATGTGATCCTGAACCTCCACCAAATTCAGTTTATTAATACCCTCAATATTATCCTGGGCAAACTTCACCCACTCATCAGTAATATCTTCTTTATGGTTTTTGATAAAGTGAGTAAATTTCATACAGTAAAAGTGGTATTTTTTTTATAATAAAGCTTTGAAAGGGAACTCCCTACCAATTTAGATAGAATTAACAGGCAAAAGGAACCTTATTAATTACATAGTGCCAAATATATAGCCATTTTAGATCATCCATATAATCAAACTATCTTTTTTATGTTGAAAAAAACTTCCACCTATTTTCTCCTTAACTCCAAACTTTCATCCAACTCTACATAATGTTCTGTCTCTATCTGTTTTTTCATTTTTCCAGCAGTAATACCTAATTTTCAGCAGATTAATTTGCATAGACATATAACACCCATTTAAACCTGGATTTCATATGTCAATAGATATAATTAGTTTTTTTATGCACCCTAACTATAACTCCAGATTGGTGAATTGGAAACAAAAGGATGCCGGGGAAAGAGATAAAACTCTAACACCCGGCATCCTTATATTGAAGAATATTCTTAACCTTAACCCTGTCTTTTATGAAGCCACCTCGGGAGATTCTATTTCACTCTCCCATTCTGAGGATATCACCTCATCTTTTTTAATTAAATTCCCTGAGGTGGTAATTCTATAATAGTCCTTTTCGGGACTCTGGAGATCCCAGATAATATTCTCTGCTTCCGGAAATTCTGTGCTTCCTTTCATTTGTTCTTCAAACAGTCTTTTTACGATATTCCTGTCAGACAGGCCGTCATTCAATAATCGCAATACCATTTCTTTGGTAAGAGCTGTCTCATTATTATCTAAGGAGCTAATGGCACATTCAATAATGGTGGCGCTGGAGCTGGGGAATTTTCCGTTATAAGCTTTATACAGCAGTTGATTGATATGAAATAAGGGGGCCTGCAATTCCATTTCAGGATATTCCTCACACACCGTATCCAGCAACATATCATTGGATATCTGATCAATTTGACCTTCTGTTAAATGCTCTCCCAGTTTGTAATTCAGTACGATTTTGGCAGCTTCTGAAGGTTCAAAATCGGTCATAGCCATAAATAAAAGCTCTCTTAGGCTGTCGGTACCGGTTTCTTCAGCATCTGCATAATCAAATTTTTCCAGCAACTTAACATAGTCCTCATTCGTCCAGTATTCTTTGATCTCATCAACATTATGGACTTCCTCTATTCTAATTTTGTATTTCATCTTAATCATTTTATTCGGATGTTATAATTTCCGAAGTGCCCATTATAAACAATTAATATCATTAATGGGTTGTATGAAATCATAACTTTTTGGGTTGGAGGTTGGGAAAAGTTGTCAGTTGTGGGTTATCAGTTGTCGGGTAAAAAAATGTGGAGAGTGGAGAGTGGAGAGTGGAGAGTCTGGACGTGGAAAAGTTTTTGGTTTTCAGGTGTAGGTTGAAAAAGTTGTCAGTTGTGGGTTATCAGTTGTC
>DATHWA010000375.1:0-1666 GCA_035461025.1 Gillisia sp.
AACTTTTCAGAGAATGGAAATCATCTCGAAATAGTCAATACATTAAAACAGAAAACCTGCAGGAAACTTAAGCCTCGACAAATGAATTTTTCAGCAAATTGATGTTTCGGAAATAAACAAAGGCTCCAAAACAATGAGATGCAATTAGCACCGGGTCTTTCCTGAAAATCCCATAAGCGAGGATGAGAGAGGCTCCAACAAGGCTAATTACCCAAAAGCCCATAGGTAGCGATGATTCCTTCTGTCTTTCAGAATAGATCCATTGATAAAAGAACCTGGCGTTGAACACTATTTGTCCCAGGATTCCAAAACCAACAAGCCAGGGTGCAATATTATCCCTGCTAATTAAATAATCAAGCCGTAAATTGGAAAGAAATATGAGATATGCGGCTATAATTAACGGCACTCCTACGTATATAAATTTCATTAACCTGTTTGATCCGGTCCATTGGTCTTGTAGTTGTAAGTTCCTAATGTATACCACATAGATGAATACCTGCCCAAGCATAATAGCGATATCCTGTCTTAAATATCCATACATGAACATTAGAATGGAAGCAATCAAGCTAAGCTTCCAGAAGATGGAAGGTGTTTCTACCTGCTTTGATCTTTCAGATTTAAACCATTGAATGATCAACCTGGCACCGAAAAAAAATTGGGCAAGAAATCCTATACTAAAGATGATCCAGTTACTCATTGAACTTATTACCGGCTTAAAAAAAAGCCTTCTAAGGGAGGTGCAAGTTCGTGAAATAAAAAAAAAGGACCGTAAGTTTTACGGCCCTTTTTTTCTGATATTTTTTACATATCCAGCAGATACGCAAATATTAAAGGTGCCACAATGGTGGCATCACTCTCAATTACAAATTTTGGCGTGTCCTTATCCAGTTTCCCCCAGGTGATCTTTTCATTTGGAACCGCTCCGGAATATGAACCGTAGCTGGTTGTGGAATCTGAGATCTGGCAGAAGTAACTCCAGAAAGGAGTATCTGTTCTTTCCATATCCTGATACAACATTGGCACTACACAAATTGGGAAATCCCCTGCAATACCTCCACCAATCTGGAAGAATCCAATTCCGTTATCTGAATTTTCTGTATACCAGTCTGCAAGGAAGGTCATATACTCTATCCCGCTTTTCATTGTGCTGGCTTTCAATTCTCCTTTAAGCACATAAGAAGCAAAGATGTTACCCATTGTGCTGTCTTCCCATCCCGGAACTACCATTGGCAGGTTTTTTTCAGCAGCTGCATACATCCAGGAATCCTTGATGTCTATCTCATAGTACTCTTCCAATGCTCCTGAAAGCAATAGTTTGTACATGAATTCATGTGGAAAATAACGTTCTCCTGCAGCCTCTGCATCTTTCCAGATCTTCACGATATGCTGCTGGATCCTTCGGAAGGCTTCCTCTTCGGGAATACATGTATCTGTAACTCTGTTCAAGCCCTGTTCCAGTAGATCCCACTCGTCCTGAGGTGTAAGGTCCCTGTATTCGGGAATTCTTTTATAATGTGAATGTGCAACAAGGTTCATCACATCTTCCTCAAGGTTTGCACCTGTACAGGAGATAATTTGAACTTTATCCTTGCGAATTACCTCGGCAAAGATCTTGCCCAGCTCTGCAGTACTCATAGCCCCGGCAAGGGTAACCATCATTTTTGAG
>DATHWA010000376.1:0-4062 GCA_035461025.1 Gillisia sp.
AGAAGAAGGGCTAAAGGTCGAAAAAAATTATCTGTATCCTCAGAGAATAGACACAAACACTAGTGAAAATTAGTCTCAAAAATAATAAGGTGTTACTTTTATAAGTAACGCCTTTTTTTATATCTAAACGCTACCTATTAAAACAGTAATTATATATCATAAAGAAGATGCCGAAAAATAAAGACATAAAATGTATTTTAATAATTGGTTCCGGCCCTATAGTTATTGGCCAGGCCTGTGAATTTGATTATGCAGGTGCCCAGTCATTAAAATCACTACGGGAAGAGGGAATTAAAACTGTTCTTATTAACTCCAACCCTGCCACTATTATGACGGACCCGTCAATGGCAGATCATGTGTACCTTAAACCGCTTACTACAAAGTCCATCGTAGAGATCCTTAAAGATCATCCGGAAATAGACGCGGTACTACCTACAATGGGTGGGCAAACAGCCTTAAACCTTTGTATCGAGGCCGATGAGAAAGGGATCTGGAAAGATTTTGATGTTAAATTAATTGGGGTTGATATAGACGCGATCAATATCACAGAAGACAGGGAAAAATTTAAACAGCTAATGGGGAGGATAGGTATTCCTGTTGCTCCGGCCAAAACTGTGACTTCTTACTTGCAGGGTAAGGAAGTAGCCCAGGAATTTGGATTTCCGCTTGTTATTCGTGCCTCCTTTACCCTTGGGGGTAGTGGAGCATCATTTGTGCACAAAGCAGAAGATTTTGACGAGCTGCTTACTTACGGGCTTGAAGCATCGCCTATTCACGAGGTTCTCATTGATAAAGCCCTTCTGGGATGGAAAGAATATGAGCTGGAACTCCTTCGCGATAAAAATGATAATGTTGTAATTATTTGTTCCATAGAAAATATGGATCCAATGGGGATCCACACCGGGGACTCAATCACAGTAGCTCCTGCGATGACTCTAAGTGATACCACTTTCCAAAGAATGAGGGATATGGCCATTAAGATGATGCGCAATATAGGGGACTTTGCCGGTGGATGTAATGTGCAGTTTGCAGTAAGCCCCGATGAAAAGGAGGATATTTTTGCTATTGAGATCAATCCGCGTACCTCCAGATCTTCTGCGTTAGCTTCAAAAGCCACAGGTTATCCTATTGCAAAAGTGGCTTCTAAACTGGCATTGGGATATACCCTGGATGAACTTCAAAACCAGATCACAAAATCTACTTCGGCATTATTTGAGCCAACTCTGGATTATGTGATTGTGAAGATCCCAAGATGGAACTTTGATAAATTTGAAGGAAGTGACCGTACTCTTGGACTGCAAATGAAATCTGTAGGAGAAGTGATGGGAATAGGAAGATCCTTCCAGGAAGCCCTTCATAAAGCAACTCAATCCCTGGAGATTAAAAGAAACGGTCTGGGTGCCGATGGAAAAGGATATACCAAGTATGACCAGATTATTGAGAAGCTTACTTACGCAAGCTGGGACAGGGTTTTTGTGATCTATGATGCCGTACAGGCCGGGATTCCGTTAAGCAGGATCCACGAGATCACTAAAATAGATATGTGGTTCCTAAAACAATACGAGGAGCTATATGCCCTTGAAGTAGAGATCTCTAAATATGATATAGATACCCTACCAAAAGACCTGTTGCTGGAAGCAAAACAAAAAGGATTTGCAGACCGGCAGATTGCACATATGCTAAAATGTCTGGAAAGCCAGGTTTATAATAAAAGGGATGAAATGGGAGTTAACAGGATCTTTAAATTGGTAGATACCTGTGCAGCCGAGTTTAAAGCGTATACTCCATACTACTATTCCACTTTTGAAGCTGAAATTGAGACTGCAGACGGGAAAAGGTATGTGGAGAATGAGAGTATAGTTACAGATAAGAAGAAGATCGTAGTGCTGGGGTCCGGTCCTAACAGGATTGGACAGGGAATTGAGTTTGATTATAGCTGTGTTCACGGTGTTCTTGCCGCTGCAGAGTGTGGTTATGAAACCATCATGATCAACTGTAATCCGGAAACTGTTTCTACAGATTTTGACGTGGCAGATAAACTTTATTTCGAACCTGTATTCTGGGAACATATTTATGATATCATTCGGCACGAAAATCCTGTAGGAGTGATCGTGCAGCTGGGTGGTCAAACAGCCCTTAAGCTTGCTGAAAAACTGGATCGCTACGGAATTAGAATAATGGGTACCAGCTTTGAATCCCTGGATCTTGCCGAAGATCGTGGTAGTTTCTCCAAACTCTTACAAGAAAATAATATTCCTTATCCTGAATTTGGAGTTGCCGAAACAGCCGATGAAGCACTGGCTCTGGCAGATGAACTTGATTTCCCAATACTTGTAAGACCATCCTACGTTCTTGGAGGGCAGGGAATGAAGATCGTCATCAACAAAGATGAACTGGAAGCACATGTTATAGACTTACTTCGCAAGATCCCTAATAACAAACTTTTACTGGATCACTACCTTGATGGTGCCATTGAAGCTGAAGCCGATGCAATTTGTGATGGCGAAAATGTGTATATCATAGGGATTATGGAACATATTGAGCCTTGTGGAATACATTCCGGAGACTCAAATGCCTTGCTTCCTCCTTTTAACCTGGGAGATTTGGTAATGCAACAAATTAAGGATCATACCCATAAAATTGCACTGGCTTTGAAGACGGTAGGTCTTATCAACATTCAGTTTGCTATAAAGGATGAAGAGGTATTCATTATAGAAGCAAACCCCAGAGCTTCCAGAACAGTTCCTTTCATTGCAAAAGCATATGGGGAGCCATATGTAAATTATGCCACAAAGGTGATGCTAGGGGAGAAAAAGGTTACCGACTTTAATTTCAACCCTCAGTTAAAAGGTTATGCTATCAAACAACCGGTATTCTCCTTCAATAAGTTCCCGAAAGTAAATAAACAACTTGGGCCTGAGATGAAGAGTACAGGGGAAAGTATCCTATTCATTGACAGCCTTAAAGATGATGCTTTCTACGATCTTTATTCCCGAAGGAAAATGTATCTTAGTAAATAAGAGAAGTTTTTTAAATATTAAAAAAGGCTGCCCGGAAAATGGCAGCCTTTTTTGTATTTATATCTGAAAACCAAAAGAATCCCGCTAGCCAGGACTCCGGGATTCTTATTGATAATGAATATTTAGTTTTTACTAAGTTCCAGGGTTTGAATAGTATTCTTACCATCTGTAGATTTCCAGATCTGGTTGTTTTTCTTTTGAGAAACAATGATCCAGGTTTTATCGAGATCTGAATTTCTAGAGGAATTTGGACTTGTGATGGTGATGACATCTTCACTTGGCATATTCCATCTAAAGGTTTGGGTATCGCTGAATTCTGTTTGGAACATATTATAATTTATATCCTTTTCTCCACTACCATTCTTGTCTATCTTAATGGTTCCGGCGTTGGTGGTATTCATGCTTCTGCCTTCCTGGTTGTCTACAGCATACCTGTCAACATTCCAGGTTCCTGTCATTTTTGGGCTACAACTTGTAAATACAATGGCACATATTGCCGTAATAAATAATGATTTCTTCATAACAAATATTAATTTTGTTTAAAAATACAATTTATTGAGTAAACAAAAAGAAATGACTTGGTGAGATAAGCAAATTTCACTTAATTTTAGCAAAATGAAAACAGACCTGTTAATTTTTGGAGGAACATTCGGAGCTCTGGCTGTGATGTTCGGAGCTTTTGGAGCACACGCGCTTAAGAATATTTTAAATGAAGATCAGCAAAAAAGTTTTGAGACCGGGGTGCGATATCAAATGTATCATGCCCTTATAATGATTATATCTGGCTTTTCCATGCCATTTGTTACTTCTTCCCAGGTTTGGATGGGCTGGTGTTTTATTTTAGGGACATTTCTTTTTTCCTTCAGTATTTATGGTTTGGTCTTAAGTTCAGCAAAAGGAAAGAAAATGAACTTTCTGGGTCCTGTAACCCCTATAGGAGGTTTATTTCTTCTCGCCGGTTGGGTATTGTTCACCTACAATATGCTCAAGTTGGGAATTTATCTTTAGCTCTCTTTTATTACTTCTGCTTTCAACCATTTTT
>DATHWA010000377.1:0-10006 GCA_035461025.1 Gillisia sp.
TCCTCATCATTTGCCATCTGTGAAAAAATCACATTTACAAAGAAGAGACTCAGTATTAAACTTAATTGTATTTTCATAGTCCTATGTTTATTTTACAGAATGGAATTTAAGATTTTTTTTAAAACTATTTGGCACTTCGGATAGGTATAAGTATTCTTGTTAAAATTTTTAACAAAATTATTTAATCTTGATGCCCCCCAACTTATGAAAAAACTTTTATTACCATTTTTATTCTTACTGTTTTCTTTAAAATCATTCACTCAGGTTATCTATGAACCCGGATATATTATTAATGAGGCCGGTGAGAAAAATGAAGTATGGATTAGAAATGATGCAAGAGCCAACAAAAGTGAGGAAATTAAATATAAATCTTCACCAAATGGGGAAATTAGAACTGCAACTATTCAAAATGTAAAGGAATTCGGAATAGGAGATTCTCAAAAGTATAGTAGGGCGACAGTTGGAATAGATCGGTCAAGTGACGAAGCAAAATCTTTGTCCACTACACGGAATGCAGATTTAAAAGAAGAAACTCAATTTTTGCAAGTCTTAATTGAAGGCTATGCTTCCTTATATAGATACCGGGATGGAAGTTTGGAAAGATTTTTTCTTAAACTGGATGATGGAGATATTGAACAACTCATCTATAAAAGATTTACTTCTCCAGATTCCAAGATCAGGGAGAACAATAGATATAAACAACAACTTCTCAACACGTTTTCCTGCGGGGAGAATCCTATGACTAAAATAGGAAGGTTACCATACAGGACCTCTTCTCTTATGGAATTTGTTCAGGAATTTAATGAATGCGCCGGGGGAGAGTACCAGATATTTTTAATGAAGAAGAAAGCAGTCTGGAATTTACGGGCAAAAGCCGGTGTAAATCTCACAAATTTCAGCACTCATCAGGATCATTATAAAATTGTTCCGGACTTTCAATATACTATAGATCCAAGAGTAGGGGTTGAAGTAGAATATATCTTTCCCTTCAGCAACAATAAGCTTTCTCTTTTTATTGAACCGGGATTTACTATGCACAAAGCCAGGCATGATCTTATAGTTCCAACTGCTGGTTCCGGGCCATCTAATCCCGAGGGCGTTGGTGGTTATCCGGCCACCGTAGAAATAGATTATAAGGCAGTCGTAATTCCTTTAGGTATACGATATTATTTCTTCCTTAATGACACTTTTTCTTCTAAAATGTTTGTCAATGCCGGGCTAAGTGTGGATTTACATTTTAATTCTTCCCAAATTATTAATAACAATACTATGGACGGCAGGGACCTTGAACTTAATAGTTCACAAATACCTACAGCTTTTGCAGGTATTGGATATAGCTATAATGACAGGTTTAATATTGAAGCCAGGTATTATCCAGTAAGAACTACACATGAAACCACTGCATATAAGCTTCACCAGGATCATTCTTTTGCATTATTGCTGGGATATAAATTGTTTTGAGAGCTTAAAAAATAATAGAAACCTTGCCTAAATCCGGAATTCCCCATTTATTTAATAAGTGGGTTTTTTTGAATTTTGTGTATTTTAAATCCCAGGTTTTTCCAGTAATGTGAATAAGAATTTTATCTAACTTTGAGAGAATTTTAAATTCTGAAATGAATAAGTTTATAATTGTAAACAACCCGGAAAAATGGGATATTCCGGTAGAAAATATTGAGATAATTTCCTCTAAGGAATACCTTACGAATCCTGATTTTTCAAGAATTAAGAAAGCCAGGATTTTTAATTTATGTAAAGATTATTCTTACCAGTCCAAAGGTTATTACGTCTCCCTTTTGGCTGAAGCCAGAGGACATTTAGCAATTCCTACTGTGAGAAATATTGTGGATTTGCGTGAGCCTAAACTGGTAAAGATAGTTTCAGATGAATTTGAGCATCTAATTCAAAGCAGTCTTAAAAATATAAAATCCCAGGAGTTCACTTTAAGTATATATTTTGGCCAAAATGTAGCGCAGAAATATAAAGAGCTTAGTGCTATTTTCTTCCGTCATTTTCAAATACCTTTTCTTCGGGTAAAATTCTATTACTCTTCAAAATGGAATATTAAAAATATTAAGGCGATATCAGAATCTGAAATTCCGGAGGAGCATCGGGATTTGATGCAGTCTTTTGCCATGGAGTATTTCGGAAAAAAACGCTATGACATTCCCAGGCAGCAAACCTATGATTATGACCTTGCAATTCTTGTAAATCCTCAGGACCCTGCACCTCCAAGCAACCCTAAGGCTATAAAGAAGTTCACTGAAATTGCTGAAAAAATGAATTTTTATGTGGAGATTGTTCAACCTGGTGATCTATCACGCCTAACTTCCTTTGATGCACTCTTCATTAGGCAAAGTACAGAAGTAAATAATGAAGCTTATGCCTTTGCCCGGAAAGCCCAACAGGAGGATATCGCGATCATTGATTATCCGGATGCGATCTTAAAATGCTGCAACAAGGTTTATATGGCAGAGGCTATGCAAAATGCTAATATTCCTACCCCAAAAACAGTTATAGTCCATAAATCTAACAAAGACCAGGTGCTGGATATCACCGGCCTTCCATGTGTCCTTAAGTCCCCGGATTCCACCTTTTCTTTTGGCGTTAAAAAAGCAAAAACAAATGAGGAATATGGACAACTGGTAACGGGAATGCTTAAAGAATCTGACCTTATAATCGCGCAGGAATATACCCCATCAGATTTTGACTGGAGAATAGGGATCCTGGATGATATACCTATTTTTGCATGCAGGTATTATATGGCTAAAGGTCACTGGCAAATTTATAACTGGGATGCTTCCAAAAAGGATGATCAGGATGGTAATGCAGATTGTTTGCCTATAGAAGAGGTGCCACAGAAAATATTGCAGGTTGCCCTTAAATCGGCCAAATTAATGGGGAAGGGTTTATATGGTATAGATGTAAAGGAGGTGAATGGAAAACCCCTGGTAATAGAGATAAACGACAATCCTAATATAGATTTTGGAGTAGAGGATGGTTATTATGGCGATGAAGTTTACATAGCTATACTTTCTGCATTAAAAAAACGCCTGGAAAAGAATAATATATGAGTTTTCATCTTTTTGAAGTTTTTGGAATAGAGCTGGAGTACATGCTTGTAAACAAGAAAGATCTCAAAATATCTCCCAAAGTAGATAGGTTAATGATCCTTAAAACAGGGGAAATAACCAGCGATGTGGATAATGGTAAAATAGAATGGAGCAATGAACTGGTGGCTCACGTAATTGAATTAAAAACCAATGGCCCCACGGCAGACCTGGAATCCCTGGATAAACTTTTTTCTGAAAATATAGCAGAGGTCAATATACTTCTTGATAAGGAAGATCTCATGTTGCTTCCCACTGCTTCGCATCCTTTAATGAATCCTGAAACGGAAATGAAACTGTGGGAGCATAGCTACAGTAAGATCTATGCGCTGTACAACAGGATCTTTGATTGCAGGGGCCACGGCTGGAGCAATCTTCAAAGTATGCATATTAACCTTCCATTTTTTGATGATACGGAGTTTGAAAAACTTCATGCTGCCATACGTATTTTACTTCCCATAATTCCTGGATTAAGCGCCAGTTCACCAATTTTCGAGAAACAGTTTACCGGCTTTAAGAATGCCAGAATGCAGGTGTATAAGACCAATCAAAAGGAAATCCCTGAAATGACAGGTAAAGTAATTCCAGAGCAGGTTTTTAGCCGTGAAGAATACCATCATAAGATCTTCGATCCCATTATAAAAGCCGTAAAACCTTACGATAATGAAAAGATCCTTGATCATCATTTTCTTAATTCCCGCGGAGCAATTGCAAGGTTTGACAGGAAGGCCATTGAAATAAGGGTTATTGATATACAGGAATGTCCGGCGGCAGATATTGCTATTGCAGTTCTTATCATTGAAACTCTGAAATTGCTGGCAGGGGAGGAGCTGGTTTCCCTGGCAGATCAAAAAGCCTGGCATGAAGATGAACTTTTCAGCATTTTTAATGAGGTAATAAAAGATGCAGAGGAAACTGTTATTCACAATGACCGATATTTGGCCCTTTTCGATATTCAGGGAAGTTGTACGGCGGGGGAATTATGGTTTTCGATCTATTCCAGGGTGAAAGCTGAAATTTCAGCAAAGCACCGGAATACCCTGGAACTTTTGTTGAAGAATGGTAGTTTATCAACAAGGATTATGAAGGCTCTTGAGGGAGATCTTTCAGAAGAAAATATACAGAAGGTTTATCACCAACTAGGTAACTGCCTGGCTAAAAATGAATTATTCATTCTATGAAAATTTTATTGACCTGTGAGCATGGAGGGAATGTAATTCCTCACGGTTATACTTCTCTATTTCGGGATGGACAGGCTGCTCTTAATTCTCACAGAGGCTATGATCCCGGGGCTTTAGACCTTTTTCACTACCTGAAGAACCTTGCAGATTATAGTTATTTTTCCACCACAAGTAGGCTGCTGGTTGAACTCAACAGGTCTATAGGACACCCAAAATTATTTTCTGAATTTACTAAATCCCTATCCAATAAAGAGAAACAGCATATAATGCAAAAGCATTATTTTTTATACCGGGATGAGATTGAAAAGGTAATATCGCGAGAAATAGCAAGGGGAGAAAAGTTGCTTCATATTTCGGTTCATACATTTACTCCGGTTTTAAATGGTGAAATAAGAGATACAGATATAGGTTTATTATTTGATCCAGCCAGGGCTCTGGAAAAAGATTTTGTGAGGATATGGAAATTCAATATGAGCAAGATTGCTCCTTCAGTAAAACTTCGGTTTAATTATCCTTACCTGGGTCGTGCAGATGGATTCACAACTTATCTAAGAAAAAAATTTCCGCAAAATTATATGGGAATAGAACTGGAGGTGAATCAGTCATTTTGTGAAGGCAATAAAATGGCAAAGAAGATTTCAAATGATCTTTATCTTTCGCTTCAACAAAGTTTATAATAATAAAGAAGACAAAAGTTCACTCCGGGGTAGAAATAGTGGGGATTCAGTGTAAGAGTCTTTTGTCTTCTTTGTAGTTATGCTTATTCCTCGAAAGCTAAAAAGCTTTTTATTTCCCTGCTAGCCTGGCATCCACAGTAATATTAGCATTAAGTAATTTGGAAACTGGACAATTCTCTTTTGCTTTATTTACCAATTCATCAAATTTGGTTTGCTCAATATCCTTAATAGTAGCCTTTAAAATAAGATGAGATTTGGTAATTGTGCCGTCTTCAAGGGAGACTTCCCCTGTTGTATCTAAAGTTTCCGGGTTATATCCTTCCTCGGTTAAAAAAGCTGATAGTTGCATTGCAAAACATCCTGCATGCGCGGCGGCTATCAATTCTTCAGGATTTGTCCCGGTGCCAGATTCAAATCTGGATTTAAATGAATACTGCGTTTCCTGTAATGTGCCGCTCTGGGTAGTCAAATTTCCGTTTCCTTCCTTAATGGTACCATTCCATATGGCTGTCGCTTTTCTTTTCATGGGCTACTTAATTTTAATTTTCTTTAATTTAAGAAGACGGTTTAATAAATAAAAATTTTTACAATAATCTTAAGGCAGGATTAACAGCTTGATGCATAAATCTCAAATTACATGATACAAAAAAAAGGCCGATATCGATGATAACGGCCTTTTTTGAACTAATTAATGAATTACTTGATCTCTACAACTTCAAGATCAAAAACAAGGTCTTTACCTGCAAGGGGATGATTACCATCTACAACAATGCTGTCTTCCTTAACATCCTTAACAATAAGATTCATTTCACGTCCATCCGGACTTTTAGAAACAAGACCCATTCCTACCTCTGGCTTGATCTCTTCAGGCAACTGACTCTTGTCTACTTCCTGTACAAGATCCTCACGAGGCTCTCCATATGCTTCTTCTTTTGGGATATTTATAGTTTTCTTTTCATTCACTTTCATATCGATAAGGCCTTTTTCAAATCCCGGGATCAATTGCCCCTGGCCTAAAGTAAACTCTATTGGCTCACCTCTTTCTACAGAACTGTCAAATACCTGTCCATCAGTTAATTTTCCAGTGTAATGTACTTTTACCGTGTCATTTGCTTTTACTTGACTCATAATATTGTTTTTCAAATTGTGAAGCGCCTTCTGTTTAAGGGACTCCTGTTTTTATATGGTTAGTATAGTATGTGCCAAAACCAAGCCAAAGTCCGGTTTGCTTAAGTATAGGAATATTTTCTACAGCCAGGAGATATTTCAATAGAAAAACAGGCATTTTAGGCTTGTCATAGCGGGAACTCCATTATATTTTAAGCTGAAAATTAGATATAAAAAATTTAATTTAAGTATTCTGAAATAATGTCAGGTTTCTTCTTTACTATCTAATTTAGACCTTTTTTGCTGAAGTTTCAACTTTTGGATATCTACTTCAGAAATATTTCATACTTTTTACCTTCAAATCTCAACTTAAACTAAATTTTTATTCGTCTTATGAAAAAAAAGAGCACTTCCCTTAGTAGTTCCAGAAGATCATTTTTAAAAAATACCGCACTTGCTGCCACAGGGGTAATGATAATACCCAGGCATGTTTTGGGAGGACCGGGATTTATAGCCCCCAGTGATCGCCTCATTATAGCAGGAATTGGTGTTGGAGGAAAAGGAGAAAGCGATCTCACAAGTTTTGCCAAAAGTGGTAAGGCGGAAATAGGATTTCTTTGTGATGTAGATGACAGAAGGGCAGCGGCATCACGAGCTCGCTTTCCTAAAGCGAAGTATTACAGAGATTACAGGGAAATGCTGGATAAGGAGGGTAAGAATTTTGATGCCGTTTCCATTTCCACCCCAGACCATAATCATGCCGTGCAAACAATGGCTGCTATGGAAATGGGAAAACACGTTTATGTTCAAAAGCCGCTTACCCATGATATTTATGAAGCCCGTGCGCTAACTAAGGCAGCCCGTGATTATAAAGTTGTAACGCAAATGGGTAACCAGGGAGCATCCGGGGACGGGGTAAGGATCATGCAAGAATGGTTCAATGCAGACCTATTAGGAAAAGTACATACCGTTTATTGCTGGACAGACAGGCCTGTGTGGCCCCAGGGAATCCCGTGGCCTCAGGAATCGGCCCCGGTGCCGGAAGGACTCGATTGGGACCTGTGGCTGGGAACAGCACCAAAGAAAAATTATATAGAAGGCCTGGTTCCATTTAATTGGAGAGGCTGGTGGGATTATGGAACAGGAGCTCTGGGAGATATGGGATGTCATCTTGTTGAAGCACCTTATAAAGTCCTTGATCTGGATTATCCCAAAGATGTGCAGTGTAGTGTAGGAAGTGTTTACGTAGATGAGTTCAAGCGTGGATATTTCCCTGAAAGCTGCCCGCCTTCCAGTCATGTAATAATGACCTTCCCCGGCAATGAACGCACAGATGGTGATCTTACCATGCACTGGATGGATGGAGGTATTAAACCTAAACGTCCGGAGGAACTTGGTCCAAATGAAACTTTTGGAGATGGTGGCAATGGGGTGCTTTTCATTGGGACAAAAGGAAAAATGATGTGTGGAACCTACGGCGCCAATCCGCGGCTTTTACCAACTTCAAGAACAGAGGAAGTTAATGTTACACAACAACTGGAACGTGTGCCGGGCGGTGCAGATGGACATTATGCCCAATGGGTAGAAGGTGCAATAGCAGGTTATGGCAATAAGGAATTAAGTTCCCCGTTTGAAATTGCCGGACCATTAACAGAAACCCTGTTAATTGCCAACCTTGCGATAAGAGGACAGGATATAAGAAATGAAAGGAAAAATGAACAGGGGAGGACTGTTTATCAATTCCCGGGAAGAGATATTAAAATGCTTTGGGATGCAGAAAACATGAAAGTTACCAACTTTGATGAGGCAAACCAATTTGTAAAAAGTGTTTATAGAGAAGGCTGGAGCCTCTAAAATTTTTAAATGATCAACCGGAAAAAACCGATGTACAAAAAATTGAAACCACTGCTTCAGGTGTTGATGGCAGCAGGTTCACTCTATATGGTAACGGGTTTTTCCGGTTGTAATTTTAATAAAACTACAGAAGAACCCGTTGAAATATGGGATAGTCTCACCGTAACGGCGTCGGCTTATAATTCTATGGGTTACCAAACAGGGCCGGGGAATCCTAATATTGCGGCCTGGGGGGATACCATCCAACCGGGTATGAAAATTATTGCTGTTTCACGAGACCTTATTGAAAGAGGCCTGGATCATAACACCCAGGTAAAAATAGAGGGGTTTGAGGGGGTATTTTTAGTAAAGGACAAAATGCATTACAGGTGGAAGAATAAAATCGATATCTACATGGGTGAGGATGTTCAAAAAGCCCGAAAATGGGGCCGTAAAAAAGTTAAGATCGCCTACCAAATTATTCAGCCAGATAGCCTGGAGGTTGGAAGGGATTAATGCAACTGTATATAAATTCCTGCTCCTATAATCCAATCTTACTCAGTTACCTGACTTCAGAATCCCATACGAGAAAAGCTATATTTTTAAAGCTTGATATGTTTTCCACTTTTAAGGTTTTCCTCATTTCGGTGGCCATTAAACTGAACTTCCTAAATAACCGAAGTGATCTAATGGATGACGAGAGTTCATCTGAAAAAATTAATAAATATTTGGTCAAAGAAGTTTATTAGTACAATCACCAGGATGATATATATTATTTTAAAAAATTTCAGCTTTAGGTAATTCAATGCGCACAATGGATCCCTGGCCTTCTTGAGATTCTATGAAAATTTCTCCTTTATGGATCTTAATAATATTACTGGTGAGAGCAAGACCAATGCCGTGACCTTTTTCAGTTCCGGTATTGGAACCTCTGTAAAATGGGGTAAAGATCTTATCTTTCTCTTCCCGGGCAATACCCACACCTTTATCTTTAACAGAAACAATGACATTTTTTCCGGTATGTGATAGCGAAACCTTTACCGGTTGGTTGTTCGAATACTTAAGTGCATTGCTTAGAACATTAGTAAAAGCTATTTCAAGCCAGAGTTTGTTTCCAAGTATCTCAAAAGATTCAGAAATCAAAGTTTCTGTATCCTCATATTCAAGATGGATTTTCCCGGACGAAATTGTCAAATTTGAATTGATGATTACTTGTTGAACCAGCTCATCAATTCTCAGGACTTCAAAATTGGATTGAGGGCTATCATTTCTTACCTCAGAAAGCTGTAAAAGGGAAGTTAACAACTGTCTCAAATGTTCTGCCTGCTGATAAATTTTTTGGAATGCCTCTTTCTGGTCTGTATTCAGCTTTCCTGTTTTCAATGCATATTCTGCCTCCCCAAGTATAACAGTAAGAGGTGTACGAAGCTCATGGGAAGCGTTTTGAATAAATTTCTTCTGTGTATAAAAGGAATTTTCAAGCCTGGCAAGCATCCCGTTGAAAGTTTGTGCAAGCCTGGAGATCTCGTCTTTTCCTTCTCCTTCATCCAGGCGGAGTTCCAATTTATTACTTCTTATTTCCTGCACCCTGCTTATCATAGAATTGATAGGCTTAAGAATATGATTTGCAAAAAGTATAGATATGATTGAAAGAATTAAAACGGCAGAGATCATGATGATCCAAATGGTCCTGCCCAGAAACCTTAGCTGTTCCTCACCATTTTCATCCCTGGCACCCAGCAAAACAATATAATTTCCCTGGTTATCTTCATATAGGAGACTGCACACTCTTAAATCACCTACATCATAAAAACTGTAATCCTCGATGATGGCATTTTGAAAGGCAGCAATATTTACAAAATCTGAGGGAATACCTTGATAATCTAATTCTCCATTATTACTCCTTATATAATAGACTCTTTCTTGCGGTAGTTTCTGTAAATATCTAAGGCTAATCGCGGCATACTGACTCTCCGGAAATTCGTCTTTTTCCAAAAGAACCTCGGCAGCTATCACTGCTCTTTGAAGTAATCTCTCCTCAAAGCGTGTTTCACGATTATCCTCAAATAGAAAATGAAGGAAAAGGCCTGTAAGGCCT
>DATHWA010000378.1:0-1749 GCA_035461025.1 Gillisia sp.
GCAAAGGAATTACAAGCTGTTGTTCTTTCTGGAATCCAAGATCTGTTGATCTCAGGAAGCTCATTTGATTAGAGATAACAACAGAAGCGATAATTAGTACAATAGAAATTACAAACTGTACCACCACAAGTCCTTTCCGTAATGAAACAGCTGCAAAGGAATTTGAAAATTTCCCTTTTAAAACTTTTACAGGTTTGAAAGATGACAGGAAAAATGCAGGATAGCTTCCCGCTAAAAATCCGGTGAAAACCGCAAGAACCAAAAAGAGGAGATACAACTGTGCTTTTTGATTAAAAGCAAGGGTAATTTCCTTTCCGGCTAACTGTCCAAACACCGGGAGGAATAATTGCACGAAAACCACCGCAACTACAAATGCTATCAAAGCCATAATAAGTGACTCTCCGAGAAATTGCCAGATAAGGGTCCTTTTTTCCGCTCCCAGAACTTTTCGCACTCCTACTTCCACGCTTCGTTTGGATGATCTGGAAGTAGAAAGGTTCATAAAGTTTATACAAGCGATAAGCAGGGTAAGGATAGCTATGGAAGCCAGGATATAAATATACTTTCTGCTGCCGGGTGGGGTAACATTTTCAGCTATTTCAGAATTTAAATGAATATCCTTTAGATTGGTAAGGAAAAGCTTTCTGCCAGATCCTCTTGCCTTCAGCTCTTCCCCCATATTCTTTTCTATGAAAACCGGGAATTTGGCTTCAAGGATTTCAGGATTGGTTCCCTCCTTCAGCAAAAAATAAGTAAAGAACATATTGTTATTCAGGAGGTTGGTGCTGTCATTTATAAACTCATCCAAATCCCCGCCTCTAATAGAAAGAAAAAAGTGGGCATTGATATGCGATGGTTGCACGTGAGGCCGAAAAACCCCGGTAATAGTATAATCGTGGTCCCCATTGGTGCTGCTGCTAACCCGGATCTGTTTCCCAATTGCCGACTCATCGCCGAAGAATTTTTCAGCTATTTCTTCGGTTATAACAATAGTATTGGGTTGTTCAAGAGCGGTTTTAGGATTGCCGTCTATAAAATTATAACTGAAGATCTCAAAAAATGAAGCATCGGCTACATATCCATCGGTTTCATAGAAAACTTTTGAAATTCCGTCCTGTTCATATTTAAGAAGGGTTTTATCATCCTCCCATAATCTCAGCAAACGGGTCGTTTCTTCAATTTCGGGAAGATCCTGTTTTAAAAGTTCCGCCATTGCCGCTGGAACTGTAGCATGTGGACGCTCTTCCCCATCTTCAATGAACACATTGTTTAATTGATAGATCCTGTCCCCTTTCTCATGATATCTGTCATAACTATATTCGTGATAGATGTACAGGGAAATCAACATACAGCAGGTAAGCCCTATGGAAAGGCCAAAGATATTAATGAAGGAGAAAGTCTTATGCTTCATTAAATTCCTGAAAGCGAGTTTAAAATAATTTCTGATCATAACAGTATTTTTTTTAATTCCCCCTTTGGGGGTTAGGGGGCATTTTATTCAGATTTCAAACTATTTACAGGGTTTGAGGTTGCGGCCTTCAGAGCCTGAAAACTTACTGTAACCACAGCAATGAAAATCGCTATTAATCCTGCTGCCAGGAAGATCCAGATATTAAGGTCGATACGGTAAGGATAATTTTGAATCCACTCCCTGCTGTAATACCAGGCAACTGGCGCTGCAATGAGAAATGCTATTCCTACAAGTTTTAAAAATTCCAATGTTAGCATAATAGTGATCCCGGAGACACT
>DATHWA010000379.1:0-3827 GCA_035461025.1 Gillisia sp.
GGTAATCGCGGCCAGTTAGTGAGGGTTGCCCTGGTAGGTTATACCAACGTTGGAAAATCTACTCTTATGAATGTAATAAGCAAGAGTGAGGTCTTTGCTGAAAATAAACTTTTTGCTACTCTGGATACAACGGTTAGAAAAGTTGTGATTCGCAACTTACCTTTCCTTTTAACAGATACTGTAGGGTTCATAAGGAAGTTGCCTACCCAACTCGTTGAATCGTTTAAATCTACTCTGGATGAGGTGCGGGAGGCAGATCTTCTACTGCATGTGGTAGATATTTCACATCCTAACTTTGAAGATCATATCGAATCTGTAAACCAGACGCTGGCCGATATTAAGAGTGCAGATAAGCCCACCTTAATGGTGTTTAATAAAATTGATGCTTATACCCAGGAAAAGATCGCTGAGGATGATCTGGAAACTGAAAGGACTGTAGCACACAATTCTCTGGAGGATTGGCGCCAAACATGGATGAATAGATTAGGAGACAATGTATTGTTCATCTCTGCCTTGAATAAGGAAAATATGGAAGATTTTCGTAAGAAAATTTACGAAGCTGTTAGGGAGTTACATATCACAAGATTTCCGTACAACAATTTCCTCTATCCGGAATATGACACTTATGGGGAGGAAGAATAATATCCTAATATTGAAGATAAATATTTAACTTAGTGAACATCAAACCTTTCGGATATGAAAAATTTATTATTATTACCTGTATTACTTTTTTGCGGAATTCTATTTTCACAGGATCTTGATGGCTCCTGGAAATTGATAGAAAGAAACGGAAATCCGGTAGATGACATGGAAGTGGTGAATATTATTCAGGATGGATATTTTTCAGTTGGAGAGAAAATGATAGAAGGTAATAAATTCCATAGTGCAAGAGGAGGTGAGTATAACGTAGATGGCGACGACCTCACAGTAGTTCAGGATTTCAATACCCTGAATCCGGAATTTATTGGAAAAGAAATCAATTATTCCATTGAAGTTGATGGAGACAGGCTTACCATTTCAGATCCTATAAACAAAATGGTATGGAAAAGAATATCTGCAACAAATAATGACCTTACCCGCAACTGGGTATTTACCGGAAGGGAACAAAACGGGGAGTTAAGTAGATCCACTCCCGGAGACAGGAGGACAGTAAAAATACTTAGCGGTGACCGTTTCCAGTGGATCGCCTTTAACTCGGCTACCGGAGAATTCAGCGGTACAGGAGGAGGAACTTATACTGCACAAAATGGGAAGTATACAGAGAACATAGAATTCTTTTCCCGTGATGACAGCCGTGTAGGTGCCAGCCTGGAATTTGATTATGAAGTTAAAGATGGGGAATGGCATCACAAAGGCCTAAGCTCCAAAGGAGATCCTATATACGAGATATGGTCCCCTTATGAGGAAGCTTACAAAAAAGAATAAAGTTTCAAATAAAGCTTAATTGCGCTGTAATCTTCCCTCCAGCGGCATATAATATTCTCCCTTTGGATTTGATTTTAAACTAAACAATATACTGTCTTCATTGGGCAAATATTGTAACTGCACATTACCTATGGAATTGCTTAAGCCACTACGAATGCTGCCCTGAAAAATATTTTCAGATTTGCGAATGAGGACAATAGTAGAATCCTGCTCATTTTCACGACAGTCTAATCTGTCTCCGTTTAAATATACGCTACAATGGTTGCCCCGATAATTATTTTCTGAAGTTCGTATAAGATCAATTGTAAACATATTGACCCCATCCTGGGAATTCCAGCTCCATGATCCTTCGATGTCCTGCGCCTGAGTTGAGACCGAAATAAAGAAACCGATAAGTAGTGTAAATAGTAATTTTTTAATCATTCGCTATTTTGTATGAAGTTTAAAAAAGGGGAAAAGCCCAATTATTTTAAAAATATAAGCTAGGCAAAAGTACAACAGAAAATTCTTAATTTCCTGTTACTCTTACGTTATCAATATCATAAGTTGTAGTTTTTTCTGAAGCCGCTCCCAGGTAACGAAAAGCTATATTTATGATTCCTTCCAGACAAGAAATATCAATATGGGACCTGGTAAAGATCACCGCATTTTGGTTGGAAGGACCCAGCGGAATGTTAGCCTCCAGTAATTGCCAGTTGGTAGTAAGAGGATTTCCCGTATAGTCATCTGTAATATACACCCTGAGTATTGTAGCATTGTCATAGGAGGCGCGAAGATCAAAGGAAAGGACTTCATTATTAATATCGTTTAGATTTATAGGTGGGGTGACCAACCAGGCTTCGAGGGGATTTTCCTGCGTATTATAGGCAGAGATCCGTACATGCCGGTTCCCACCCTGTGTGCCGGGTTCAAATCTTTTACTACCCCCACTGGTGTTAAGGTTGGTCCATCCACGGGTTTCCAGCATTCTTTGGGTAGTAATTGTTTCAAAACTTTCCTGAAAAACTGTCTCTATTCCGGGGGTTACATAATCACCACACTTCAAAAATTCAGGATCACATCTTTCCCCGTCACTAAAATCAAGGTCTTCCGGTGAATTCATGGTAATGATATAATAGTCATCATAAAAATTTCTTGATAAAACCCCTTCTATGTTTCCTGAATTCGCTGGCAACAGCAGAGACCTGAATTTAGCAAAGGTGCTCGTGCTGAGTGTTGTAGTGGCACCATCACTGCAGCTTTCCAGTTGCCTCTCCCCGTCAAATCTGTCAAAATTTTCTGCTGAAAATGTGAACCTATGTTCCTCTCTCACCAGGTTCCGATTAAACTGCAACCCCTCCAAGCGAATAAACAAATTTTTATACCTATCGCTAAAATCCCTTATTTTTAAGGGCAACGGAACTATTCCAGCGGTAACTGTTGTCCTTATCACATGCTCATCCAGGATTGCCTGGGAAATAGCTACCACATCACCCCTATTCTGCCTGCCCAACTGCATCACACCATTGTTGTACCACAGGCTTAACCCATCTAATTTTACGACCACTTTTCTTCCTAAATTAAAAGAATCTGAAAGAGCAGTATCATCAATAAGAATCTGTATACCGGCGGTGGGGTTTTCAGGTTTGTCCTGTAGTACTAACTTCTTGTAAAAATTGCCCCCTTCATCACTGGAGATCACATATCCTTCAAAAAACATGTTAGTATCTCTAAATGTATAGATGTCATTAGTATTAAAATTGAAATGGCCCTTCACTGCATCTATAGTCGTAATATTCCCTTCGGCAGGAATTTCGCGCATATTCATCTCCGGCAGCCCAAAGTCATCAGATTTCACACAGGAAGCCAACCCTATTATGAGTAGAAAAAATGTTATGTTTTTAAATTTCCTCATACCTTACTTAAAATCTTAGGTAAGCATTTGCATAATAACTGGCTCCTGTTCCATACCAATATTTATTTCCAAAAATGGGCTGCTCCCGCTCCCGGTCTTCCTTAAGAGTTCTGAAATTAGCATTTCTTGACTGCTCAAAGCCTCCGGTTTTATACAGTGTATCAAAAATATTATTGAGACTCACGAAAAAACCGATATAAGAACTTTTTATCCTCCAGGATTTTCCGCCAATTATATTCACCAATATATAACTGTCAAACTGTTCCTGTTTTAATAAATCTCTGGCTATGTTGCTGTCATAATTAAGTAAGGGCAGGCCATCTGCATCTGTAAGAAAATTCGACGTTCGGCTAAGGGGGCTTATATCTGCAAAGGCATGGGAGAAATAATTCACTGTTGTGCCAAACCACCAAAAATCCGGATCACGGTACTCAAACCCAATCTGAGCGGCGCGTTGTGGACCACCTGCAATCCTGTAATTGCGGAGCATGGAAATACCGTAATCTAC
>DATHWA010000380.1:0-6163 GCA_035461025.1 Gillisia sp.
TTTATCGAAACGACTGTTATTATCCCCCGAAAACAAGATCTAACCCATTAGAACCTGAACCCAGTTCAGGTTGACGGTGGGTGGGGTGGCTCGTTCTATCACTTTTCTCTATTCCTTTTTCTCTTCTCTCTTTTTTACTCCAAAAAAGTCTAGTCTCTAGATTCCAGACTCTAGACTCTTGTTTCTTGATTCTTGTTTCTTGTTTCTTGCTTCTTGCTTCTTGTCTCTTGACTCTTTTTTAACCCAACCTCAATCCCTTATACTTCTCAAAAGAAGCAACAGTAAACCCATCTGTTAGCGAAGCGGTATAGGAGCAAATTTCCAGTAAGGTTTCGTAGACAGATCCTTCTTCCGGGTTGAGTTTGGAAACAGATTTTCTTACGAGGGAGTTGTAATTGGAATCTTCCTCCTCCGGGGTGGCGGGCAGGAAAGCCTGGGTATAGGTGTCCAGCAGGTGCGATAACATCTTGTAGCCCGCAATTTCCTTATTGACTACCTCCTCGCTCTGGTAGATCTTTTCCACGCTAATTTTTATGATATCCTTTATCTGCGCCTCGTAGCTGCTTTTATCAAATAAGGACTCGTGGAATTCTCCTTTTAAGATCGCATCTTCATTCTTTAGGAAGATCTCCACCGCTTCCGTGATCAGGGTGTTGATCGCTAAAGCACGCAGGTAGCTTAGCCTATCTGCAGTATTGGTGAGTGCGTTATATTTGGCGGTGTTAATGCTGTTTTTTACCAATTTAATGAGATATTCCAAAGCGTATTCCTCATCGATAAGTCCCAGGTTTATTCCGTCTTCGAAATCTATGATGGTGTAACAAATATCATCTGCTGCCTCCACCAGGAATGCGAGTGGGTGGCGGGCATATGCTACATGTTCTTCTTTTCTTATTTGTAAAAGTCCGAGCTCTGCAGCTACTTCTTCAAAGACCTTTTTCTCGGTTTGAAAAATTCCGAATTTCTTGTCTCCTATGTTTTTGGTAGGCTTATGCGGAAGGGATTCCTTGGGATATTTAATAAATGCTCCAAGGGTGGCGTAAGACAACCTGATGCCTCCTTCAATTCCCGGCCGGGTTTGGGTAAGGATCTTGAAGCCATTTGCATTCCCTTCAAATTTAATGAGATCCTCGTATTCTGCAGCTGTGAGTTGTTCCTTAAATCGTTTTCCGTTTCCTAGGCTGAAGTATTCTCCTATCGCTTTTTCTCCCGAATGTCCAAACGGCGGATTTCCAATATCATGTGCTAAAGAGGCGGCAGCTACAATAGCTCCAAAATCATTCATCTGGTAGCCGTGGATGGTTTTAAGGTGAGGGTGCTTCTCCAGGATCTTCTGCCCGGCAAGCCGGCCAAGAGATCGTCCTACTACAGATACTTCCAGACTGTGCGTGAGGCGGGTGTGTACAAAATCTGTTTTGGAAAGAGGGATGACCTGGGTTTTGTCCTGCAAACTTCGGAAAGGTTGTGAGAAGATGATCCTGTCATAATCTACCTCAAATCCCAGCCTGGTCTCATTTTGTTCCTTGCGTAATCTCTTATTCTTATCTCCATATCTCTTTAAAGACAGGAGCTGTTCCCAATTCATCATTTGTGTTTTATTATTTATTTTGAAGAACGCATTTTATTTCTAAGCTTGCTAAATGCAGGGTTGTGTCCCTGCCACCAAAAATAATAAAAAAGGGAAGTAAACTTTAGATTACTTCCCTTTTTAAGGTAATTGACATTATTTGTCGGGGGATAAAATTTTGAGTCCGTATATTCTATTTCCGGTCTTATAAATTTTTTATGAGCCGGTGCAGCCGTGATGGGGGACACGGCCATACCTGCTTTTTGCCTGCCTATTGGCTTGCATTATTTTTTATCTTATTAATTAGTTCCTGATTATTTTCTGTAGTCCTGGCCTTCTTAAGTTCTTCTGCACGTCTTTCAAGGATTCCCGCTGATGGTCTTGCGGTAACCTCCATAAATGCAAACGGATTTTCACTGCCAAATTCTTTTTCACATCCAAAAGCTTCGAGGAGATTATCTGTAACGAATTCCAGATATTGCCCTGTAGCCCGGGGGTTCAAACCTGCCTGGCTTATTGGAAGACTATTGGTATTGAATTCATTCTCTATTGCAAGGGCTTGAAGTATTATCTCCCGGATCCTTGCCTTGCTTACTCTGTCTACAAGATGATTGTTATGCAGATGTACAGCAAAATTTCGGTGTAACTCCAGATCCCTGGCTATTAAACCACCGGCGAAACTAAGACCCGGCAGTAAATTTCGATTCTTCATCCTGGTGATGGCACAAAAAGCACCCGAGAAGAAAATACCTTTCAAGGCAGCCATGGCAACCAGTCTTTCAGCAAATGATGCCGACTCAAAACCTGAAGACCAACTAATATTTTTTAATGTATTATTTTGGAAAGCATCTTTTTCAGGGAGTTCCTCATTTTCAAATTCCTCGGGAACGTAGGTGTGTAACAGCAAGGAAAAAATTTCCCAATGGGTATTTTCCATCATTTGCTGAAAGCTAAAAAATGATCTTGCACCCGGGTCTTTTACTTCAGTCATCAAAGTGGCGGCAGGATTTCCGTTCAACACTTGTGAAGCAGCCAAAGTGGTAAGTAGTTGCTTGAGATAATCCTTTTCCCGGGCAGAAAGCTTGTTGTTCCAGTCCTGCACATCCTTGTTAAGGTCTATTTCTTCAGCAGTCCAAAAGGCGGCCTGCATTTGTTTAAAGCAGTCCCAAATGTCATTATGTTTTACAGGAAAAATTACAAATCTGTCTTTGTTGTCCTTTAGAATAGGTTCCTTATTTGGCATCTTTAAAACAGTTTCGCAGTTGATTATCAGCCAGATCGGTTTCGGGCTTTAACAAATATGGCAAAAACTAAGATGTAAAAGTGTGTAAGAATGGAAACGTTTTCAACAAAGTTTTTAACAGGAAAAATGAGGTTTTTCTGACAATTTCCAGAACCAAAATTTATGCATTACACTGTAAATCAGTTATATATGAATTATATAGTGCTGGGATAAAAACTATATGCCTTAACAAATGTTGAAGCTTAGCGTGTTAAGGATCAGTATCATATCTCCTTAGAGAAACACTTTCGGAAAAAATAAAAAAAATCCCGTCCGGATACCGGACGGGATCCTGGAGTATGGTTGGTTAGTTTACTCTCCAGTCATGCTTTTGTAATCACTCTTTTGTATGCTGAAAGGTTTCTTCTCGAGTTTGGTGCAGGTCATGGTAACATTTTCTTTTGCGTTCTTCTTTCCTTCCATGATCATTTGCATCATAAGGCCCTTCCCGTCTTTTATCCATTCCGGATCAAATCCTTTTGGAAGCTGTGAGTTGTTGCTTTTGTAAATATCATTGAAACTTATATCGGCTTCTGTAGTGATATAAAATGTGAAGACGGTATCCTTATTTTCCCCCTGAAAACCGGTGCAGTTATAACCCAGGATCTTCTTATCTCCAATTTTTTTGAAATTGAAGTCTTCATTATAGTCTTCTTGTTTAGCGAGATCGCCACTGGTTGGCTCGGGGATCCTGGTGGCCATTAACATTTTGCTTTCGCCGGAATTCAAATACATAACATTCATGTTTTTGGAATGGTCCATTACCATGTATGAGTCATTCTGTGGTACGTAAACCCCAAAATATGGTGCATCCTTTTTCAGGAAATATTCCATTTCCATATCGCCCTGGGCGGTGGTAAAGCTCATTACATAGTTCCACTCAAAATCATAGGAGTCCGGAATTTCAGCCGGATCAACCTGCTCAAAGCCCATTGCAAACCCACTGTTCTTGAAGTCTAAATTCATAAGGTTTTCCATAGACTTGTCTGTTTCAGCAGCTGCCTTGTCTGCTGTCTTATTTATTACCACCTGCTCTACGCGGTTTTCTACGTTCTGCTTAAGTTTTTTCAGAAATTGGGCTTGTAAGGGCATCGCTGCAAATGCGATTAAAACTGTTGCCAGGATTAGGTTCTTCATAATATGCATATTTAAATTAGAATTCACTTTTATTGGTAGGGATTTTAAAAAGGGCGGTAGGGCACCCATGCTATCAGCAATTGGAGATATGTCTTTAAATAGTGTAGCTTACCTGGAATGGTTTTTTTAGATTCCTGTAGGCTGCGATTGCTTTACTTAAAGAGTCAGTCTTTTAAACTACTTTCAGAAGAAATGAGAGATCAAATTAAGCTCATTCTTCATCTTTTCCTATACTTGTTTTCCCGTGTATTTTCGATGTTTCTTATTACGTTTAATTATTATCCGGGATCTTAAAAGTCACCAGCATATTTTTTGAGCGTGGGTCCGGCACTTCTGCGATAAAAGCATAATTGCCGGGCGTTAACGTAGCTGTGAAATAAGAGGTTTTACCTTCCGGCATTTCCTGGGTTCCGCCAAGAAATTCCACCCCTTCCGGTGCAGGCGTCTTGAATCCGTAAAAGTTACTCCAGTCCATCCAGGAATTAAGTTCCTCCAGGTTGGCATCCTCACTAAAACGGACCAGGTGTACATCGTGGCCTACAAAATTCTCATGTGCTTTTTGATCCCGGAAGTGAACGGAAAAATTTATTTTCCCCGCACGGGGCTTCTCTTTATAAGTAATACCTTCCGTGGAAGAGATCTCAAGTAGCACATCTTCATAAGGCGGCTTTCCAGTGCTCACATTTTCCAATACCGTTATTTCTTCCAGCATCCCCATCGCCGTATGAAAAATCCCGTTGGGCATTTTTACATAACATTCAATCACATAATATCCGGGTTCCAGATTTACCGTTGTAATGGCTGTTTTTCCAGGCGAGATCAATCCGGGCCCTCCTGTAAAGACTACATCAAAAAACCAGGCCGGGAGTTCATTGAATTCTGCAAACCCCTGTTCGCTGTTGCCATTGTTGATGAAATTCATTGCCCTGTTAAAAACCGGCACAACTTCATCCCGGGTATCGTCAATGCTTTTACCCTCCGGCAGTTTTTCCAATACAAAAAAATGTGTTTCCTCAGTGCTGTTCTCATACTTAAAGGTGGTCCAGCCCGAGGGAATTTCTGCGGGTAGTTTAAAATTCATTCCGGTAGAAACTACCAATACGGTATCTGCTGATAAATCTGGCGGGAAGTTGTCCGGTTGGAAGGCATAGCAATTTCCTGCAAAGAATAAAATTAACGAAATGCCAATTAAATTAATGAAGGTGATCTTGTTGTTTAACTTCATTTTCCAATATTAAAGGTAGCCAGGGATTACCTGCTTTTTTAAGGGGGAAGGGGGTGGTCAATTATTTGGCCGGAACACCTGGCTTTGTTTATATTCTCTTCTCCGTTGGAGTAGGGATCCTTATTTGGAGTTAAACTTGTTAGGGAAGTGGTCTAAATTTACAAAAAGATAAGCATCTTCAAAAGTTTTATTGCACTAAATCAATCACATAGTCCTTATGCTGAGTAAAATACCTTTCTGGTAACCTGTCAATTGGGTTTAAAGATCAATTGACCTTCACTATAAAAGAACCCTTTTTGTTGGCCACTACCGTGGTCTTTATACCTGCAAGACTAAATTCGCTACCGGGGGTATATTCAGTTCCTGGGGAATAAATGGTTCCCGGCATTAAATTATCTGTCGTTTTAATAGTGAATACAGAACTTTTGCTGTTTATGATCTTTTTGTCCTTGATTTTCAAATCCCCGTCTACACTGCCAAGGTAGAACTCACACCTGTAGCAGTCTTCTTTTAATTTGTAAAGCTGGTGTTCTATATCCGTATCTTTTAAGAACACCTCGGTAATCCCATTGGTTTTGGGATCTACAGAAAAAACCAGAGCTATATTCTTTTGGTAGACAAAATCCTCCATAGGACGTACCGATTTCTCTTCCTGGGCAATTGCTGTGGTACAGGTGAGAAAACATAAAACCAAAAGAACAAACATCTGGCGGTATGTAATGTTATGCATAAAAATAAATAATGAAGTTGTTTAAATAATAATATAAAGGGGACGTCATTACAGCACAAAAGCCTGTAGATAACTGCGGGGCAGGATTAAAAATCCGCAGTCTGGTTCTTTATGGGGTCGCTTTGTAGGGAAGTATAAGGTGTAAAATTAAATAAAAATTCTCACCGGGAATCTTCAGAAATGAAAATTAACAATGGGAAAATGAAAAAATAACATGCTGCA
>DATHWA010000381.1:0-4658 GCA_035461025.1 Gillisia sp.
TAACGGAGGAGCACCGCAGGTTCCGTGATGCTCAGGAAATTGGGCATATTGGAAGCTTTGAAAGGGACCTTCGTGGAGACCGGATGAAATGTTCAGATGAGTTCTATCGTATATTGGGCATGGAGCCAAGGCCTGAAGGAATAAGCGTCCAGGAATTTAAGTCTCTTGTTCACCCCCACGATCTTTCAGCCTTAGATGAAGCAATAGAAAAAACCCATGCAACCGGGCAGTCTTTTGACACTATCACCCGGATCGTACAACCAAACGGAAATATAAAACATGTGCACCGGCGGGCCGCATTTTTCAGAGAAGAAGACGGAACACCTTTGAGGATCTACGGCACAATTCAGGATATTACAGATAGAATAAAAGCAGAAGAGGAAAGAAAAAAATCTGACAGCCTAATTCGCGCAACCGAGACTGTGGCAGGGACCGGCAGCTATGAGCTGGACATATTGGAAAACAAGATCCATTTTTCTGACGGACTTTTCCGCCTCTTTGGAGAAGAACCTGGAGCTTTTGTTCCTACGCGGGAATGGCTTTACAGCCGCTCCAATATCGATGACCACAATGGCGTGGAAAAAACACTTGAAAATGCCATTAAGACCAAAGAACCTTATTCCTATACGCGAAGGATCTTCAGGAAAGACCGGGAAATTCGTATCCTCGAATCCCAGGGTACAGTTGTAACAGATCCTGCCGGCAATGCCATCAAAATAATTGGGCTGGTGCAGGATGTTACTGAAAGGCAAACTGCCGAAGAAGAATTACGCCAAACTGAGGAACGCAGCAGAAATCTGCTCAGGGTTCTGCAAAATGCTCCGGATTCCTACCTGGTATTAACTCCAGAGCTCAATATACAAATGGCCAGTGATGCCTATCTCCAGGCAACCAGTACCGTACGGGAGGAAATTATTGGCAAATACCTGTTTGATATTTTTCCGGATAATCCAGATCTTGTCAATGCCAGTGGGGTTAAGGACCTTAAAAATTCCCTCCAAAAAGTGTTGTTAACCGGTAAGCAACATCGTATGGCGATACTACAATATGATGTACGGGACCGCAACGGAGCTTTTATTGAGAAACACTGGAGCCCTACTAACACCCCTGTTCTTAATGCTGAAGGAGAGGTGGAATATATAATACATCGTGCATTTGATCTCACAGATGTTATACAGGAAAAGAAAAAACTAAGGAGTGTTGTAAATGAAGCAGAGATTCTTAAAACCTCCCTTGAAGAAATAAAATTGCAGGCGGTGCAAATCCAGGAGAACAGGGCATTGCTCCAATCCATTTTTGATGCTTCTCCTAATTCCATTGTATTATTTGACATAATTTATAATGACCAGGGGAAACCTGAAGATTTTGAATATGCCATGCTTAATGCTTATAACATTGAACAGCTTGGTTTTAATCAGGATCTGGTTGGGAAGAGACTTATAAGGGAATTTCCCAATGTGAAGGAAACAGGGGTGCTTGCCGAATTAAAGAAAACAGCAGAGACGGGGCTACCGGCAGATTTTGAAACTAAATACGAGGGAGACGGTTTAAATCATTTCTTTCGTTTTAGAGCAACTAAACTCAAAAATCAACTTTTACTTACCAGTGAAGATATAACCGGAAGAAAAAAATCTGAAGAAACGATTCAGCAAATGTTGAACGGTTCCTTTACAGCAATTACAATTCTTGACTCGGTACGTGATGAGCAGGGAAATATCATCGATTTTATATTAAAAGGTGGCAACAAGGCAGCAGAAAGCCTCAATAAAATATCTACTGAAGAGTTAATTGGTAAAAGTCTGCTCAAATTATTTCCCGGGGTTAAGGAAAATTATTTTGAAAAGTATGTGCAGGTTGTGGAAAAAGGAGAGCCCCTTCGTACACAGAATTACTATAACCACGAACATTTTGAGAATTGGCTGGATGTCTCTGCAATAAAAAATGGAGACGGTATTATCTTGACCTATCTCGATATTACAGAACAGAAGAAAGCAGAGCAGGAATTGTTGCAATTAAAGGAGCAACTCGCCCAAAGAGCAACAGATAAATATCAAAAGATCATCAATTCCATGGATCAGGCTTTTAGCCTGCTTGAATTGATCTATGATGAAGATGGGGTTTGTATAGATTACAGGTACCTCGAAACGAATCCTGTATTTGCACAACAATCTGGTATTCAAAATGTCCTTGGCAAAACTATCAAAGAAATGGTACCGGATATCGAGCCGTTTTGGATGGAAAATTACAGCAGGGTTGCGAAAACAGGGGAATCGCTCCGTTTTGATAATTATTCTGAAAGCCTGGAACGTTGGTTTGACGTTTATGCATTTAAAATGGATTCTAAAGAGGAACATCACGTGGCAGTCATGTTTACAGATATAACTGAACGAAAAGAGGCAGAAGAACGGCAAACCTTCCTGCTGAAATTGAATGATGCCTTGCGGCCACTTGCAAATCCTGAGGAGATACAGTTTAAAGCAATGCAGTACCTTGGAAAACATCTTGAAGTGAATAGAGCTTATTATGCCGAAGCACAGGAGGATGAGGACACTTTAATAGCAAAAAAAGGATATCTGGATGGTGTCAATGCCGCCCCTTTTGAATCTAAGTTATCAGATTTTGATAAGAGCATACGGGGTAGGCTTAAGAATGGTGAAAATCTCATAATAAATAATATTTTCGAGGACCTTGAATTAAATGAGGAAAGAAAAAATCTGCTGGAAACCACGCCAGTACAAGCGGTTATTGGGGTTCCTCTCGTGAAAAATAAAAAATTGCTTGCGGTGGTAGGGATACATTCAACTACCGCACGCATATGGACACCAGAGGAAATCTCACTTGTAGAAGAGGTTGGTGATAATATTTGGGCGGCCGTGGAGCGTGCCCGTGCAGAAAATGCCCTCCGCCTTTCACAGGAACGCCTTCAAAAAGTATTAACTATTGAAACAGTGGGTGTTCTGTTCTTCAATGACCAAAGCATATTTTTGGATGCCAATGACGCTTTCTTAAGTATGATAGGCTATACCAGAACCGAATTTGAGAAAGGAAAATTAAGATCTGAAGATGTCACTCTGCCGGAATGGATGCCACGAACCCGGGAAGCCTTTAGTCAAATTAAAGAACACGGACTTTTTTCACCTTATGAAAAGGAATTAATTCGCCCGGACGGAACGAAGTGGTGGGGTCTTTTTGCCGGAAAGCGCCTTAATGAAAAAGAGTGTGTTGAATTTGTAGTAGACATTACAGAAGCAAAGAAAACAGAGGAAGCGCTAATAAACGCACGGGACCAGGCAGAAGCAGCTACAAAAGCCAAGGAAAATTTCGTTTCTACCATGAGCCACGAAATACGAACGCCATTGAATGCAGTTATAGGTCTTACAAACCTTCTCCAGGATCAGAACCCAAGAGAAGACCAGAAGGAAAATCTCGATTCCCTCAGCTTTTCAGCAAAGAATCTTTTAACCCTTATAAATGACATCCTGGACTTCAGCAAACTGGAAGCAGGAAAGGGGGAAATTGAACAAAATGCCTTTGATCTTTCAGGACTCATTAAAAGCCTGCAGCAATTGTATGAACCACAGGCCAGAAATAACTGGACAAAACTTCATTTACATCTTGATGATAATATCCCGCAAGTAATTGTAACAGACCAGCTTAAGCTCTCCCAGATCCTGCATAACCTTGTGAGCAATGCCGTGAAATTTACCAGCAATGGAAATATCGATCTTACAGTGAGCGTAAATCGCAGGCAGGAGGAGATAGTATGGCTGGACTTTGTTGTAGAAGATAACGGAATTGGGATTTCAGAAAAAAAGATAGATTTTATCTTTGAAAAATTTTCCCAGGCAGAAAGTTCTACTGTGAGGCAATACGGCGGTACAGGACTAGGTCTTACTATCACTAAATTATTATTGGAATTATTGGGAAGCGAGATCAAAGTGGAAAGCCAGGAAGGAAAAGGTTCGAAATTTTATTTTAGCCTCCCGGTAAATATTGGAAGCACGGCGATAGAAGAGCCTGTTAAAGATGCACGGGAAGAGCAAAAGATCGACCTTGGCGACATAAACCTTCTTGTGGTAGAGGATGTGGAGATCAACAGGAATATACTTAGGCAGTTCTTCAAAAACTGGTGGAATTTACAGCCGGATGAAGCGGTGAATGGAAGGGAGGCAGTTAAAATGGCCAGGAAAAAGAAATATGACATTATTCTTATGGACATTCGCATGCCTATTATGGATGGCTATGAAGCAACCGCTCTTATAAAAGAATTGGAAGGTTATAAAAATGTTCCAATCCTTGCTCTTACTGCAGATAAAAATCAGGAAGAACGAAATGCTCATAACCTTAAGTTTAATGACTTGCTTACCAAACCTTTTCACCCGGCAGAGTTAAAGCTAAGTGTTTTAAACCAACTTAAAGGTTCTTCAAAAAAGCTGAGAGGAATTAAAGGTTTAAAAAATAGTTCAGAAAACTTCATCGGGATTTCAGAAATAAGAGAGGATATAAAGGTTCGAAATTCAGGTAAAGAACCTGCATTTGAAATTTCCAGATACATCAACCTCGCAGGTGAAAATCGTGAATTCCTGAAAAAATTAATAGGGAATTCTATTAAAGCCATAAAAAATTATAAACAGGATTTTATAATTGCTGCAGCGGAA
>DATHWA010000382.1:0-5847 GCA_035461025.1 Gillisia sp.
TAGTCGTGGAAACCTCCAGGATCTTAATACGAAAATTCTCAATTTTTACCTCCTCCAGTTGTTGCGGGATCTCCTCTGTGAAATTAGTGATAAAACCACCCAGGGTTTCATAATTCTCCCCTTCGGGAATATCCAGTTTATAGGTTTCATTAAGGTAATCTACCTCGAGGCGGGCAGAGAATTTATACTTGTTCTCCTCCAGCTTTTCCTCAATGAGGTTCACGGGATCATGTTCATCCTCGATCTCGCCTAACAGTTCCTCCACAATATCCTCTACCGTGATCATCCCGCTCGTACCGCCGTATTCATCTATTACCACCGCGATACTTTTTCTCTTTTTAATAAGAATATTTAGAACATCCTTCACCCACATGGTTTCGGGAACAAAAACAACGGGCAGCAAAATGGATTTTAAAGTTGCAGGCCTTTTGAACAGTTCAAAGGAATGTATATAACCAATGATATCATCTATTGTCTCATTATACACCAGGATCTTGGAAAGTCCGGTATCTGTAAAGGTCTGCACCAGGTCCCGGGGTGCCACATTAAGGTCTACGGCAACGATCTCCGTACGCGGGATCATTACCTCCCTTGCTTTTATATCTGAAAATTCCAATGCATTCTGAAAGATCTGAATTTCGGAATCTACCTCCTCGTGCAATTCCACAGTTTCCATTTGCTCGCTTATGAAGTTTCCGAGTTCAATTTTGCTGAAGGCCAGTTGCACTTCATCCCCTTCGGTTTTAAAGAAACGCTTCAGAATAAGATCTGATATCCAGATAACAAAGTCTGAAACAAAGCTGAAGATGATATAGAAGAAAAACGCCGGTACAGCGAAAAACTTCAGCAGGGTATTAGAGTATATCTGAAAGAACACCTTCGGAAGAAATTCCGCAGTAAAAAGTATTACGAGGGTTGAGATCACGGTTTGGGTAAGCAGGCTAAAATCTGTGATAAGGATTTGCAGGTAGCCGTACTCTGTGCCATTCATACCCTGCAACCAGTGCATGACGAGATCTCCCATGAAAAACCCATAGACCACCAGCGCGATATTATTCCCCACCAGCATAGTGGCGATAAATTTTGAAGGCTTTTTGGTAATGCGTTTAAGGACTTTGGCCAGGAACCCGGCTTGTCGTTTTTCTATCTCAATAAAGATCTTATTGGAAGAAATATAAGCGATCTCCATTCCTGAAAAGAAAGCAGAAAGGATGAGCGCGCTTACAATAATAATTATTTCAGACTCCATACGGGTTTAGCGGTTCCTTTCTTCCATTTTCTTCCTGAACCGTCTTTTAAAGAAATACATAAAAACCGCTACCAATACAAAAAAAGCAAACAAGTATGCCCTGTTCCTTTCTTCATTCCATATACGAATTGTTTCATACAGGAAAAACGCAGCTATAAAAAGGTATGCGTACTCAAAATATTTAAAGAATCTCATCATTGGTTTTTATCTTCTATGACCTGTACCCCAATATTGGTACGGGAACGAAAATTAGTGAAATCTAGATTAGAATCAAAGCCCTCACCCTGGTTACGTGCCCCACTGGGATTAAGTATGGTATTTGGTTTATCTGTGAACACCCAGCCAATGGTTTGGTCCCAGTAAAGCTGCGTGGCCTCCAGCCGGGTACTGTCGCTGGTTACCAGCACAACATCCCCCCGTAGATCTATAAGGCCTGTTTCATCATATATAATGGCATAATTGGACGTGACAGTATTTGTTTCACGCTTTTCATTATAAAACACCAGTTCAATCCCGTTCGGGAATTCCCGGTAAGGAAAGGCAAGGTTGGTGTAATCCAGCATCCGCTCACTTTTAAGGGTTGCCACTACCCTTCCGGAATCTGTGTATTTAAGGTCCAGGTTTGTACCTATGGCTTGTGGGCTATCTCCCGGCAAATCCATCGCACGTATCCTGTTAAGGTTGCCCTCACATGAAAAAAGCATTGTCACAGCGGTGACTGTGACAATGCCTGAAATTATATTCTTATATGTGATCATTGATCTTCTTACAATGCGGGTACTTTTACGCTTTCCCCAATCCAGCATCCAATTCTTATGGTTTCACCCTGCTTCCCGGCCTGGAAAATATCAGACTTTTGTGGGGCTCTACCTTTGTATGCTGCAACAGATTCATTTGCAGTGCTGCTTAAAGATGGGTCTACACGTCCTGCTCTCGCAGCATAATCTGCAGCCAACCAGTATACAGCTCTCTTATCAAAAGTGGTTTCTCCACAGTTGTTTGCACTTTGAGCATACATATTTGCGATATGCAGGTAAGCTCTTCCATTAGATGGTTGTGCATCAAGAGACCTTCTGTAGAAAGTTCTTGCCTGGGATAAGTTTCCACCTTTTCTATAGTTATCAGCAATTCTCATATATACTCTTGCCTTATCTCTAGGGTTTTCTTCAAGTTCTGCACTCTCTGTGTAGTACTTCATAGCCTGTGAAGATTTCCCTTCAGCTTCAGCCAACTGTCCTAAGTAAAGGGCAGATTTAGCGGAAGGCTCAGCTCTGTGAAGTGCTTCAGAAACCTGGAAGAAGATTGGATCCTCTGTACAATCTTTAGCAGAAAGTCTTTCAGAAGCAATTTTTAACCAGTCAACATTTGTTCTGTTAGCTTCAAAGTCTTTCTTATATAGAGGAATAAGGTTAGTACAATCTGCTCTTTGACCAAGTTTTGCATTCACACTACCTTTTACAGTAGAGTAAGCGCTAAGGTTGATCTCTGCATTATCTGCAAGTTGCTTTTCCTTAGCTGTTAAAGCAGCTCCGGTTTCCTGCTTCTCTACAAGAGGTGCAAGCATTTGTGCAAGCTTATTTTCTTCATCTTCGATCTTGGTGATCACTTCCTCATAAAGCTCAAATACATCCTGCAGGTCTCTTTTACCTTCATCCTGTAGATCTACAAGAAGAGAGAAGTATGCATAGATACGTTTTGGGCTGGTAAAGCTCTCCGGGCTGGCTTTGAAGGCATCATCAAAAGCTTTGAATTGCTCCTCTTTCGTTCCAATCCCATTATCATATTTCAACCAGGCGATCTCTCCCTGGATCTCTGCTTCATTTGTTTTGTCCGGGAAATGCTTAAGCCTGTCATTCATTAACTGAATGTTTTCTTCGATAAGCTTACCCTTTTCAGCTCCCTGTGCGTTATCAAGTCTATGCTTGATTATACGGTCAAGGTACTGGAAGGTTGCCAGACTATAAGTTGGACATTCATTTTTAACATCCATTAATGGCTGGTAAGCCTGGTCGTATCTCTGGGCTTTGGCATCGTCATAGGCCAGGGCAGCTTTAGTAGCACAATCCTGTGCCTGCAGCACGCCGGAACTTAGTAATAGGCCGGAAAAGGCAATGATAATTTTCGTTTTCATTGTTTAGTGTTTTTGTGGTTAATCAAATCTTCGTTGCAGGAACCATCTTTCGCTTAATGATAAACTCAAAGATAGTTTAAAAAAGTTTTCTTTTATTAAACCGGAGTTTGTTGTACCGCGCTGTCCATACTCAAAACTCACGTTCGCATTGGAGAAATTTGTTCCTGCTGGTAATCCTAATCCAAAAGATATGCCAAACTCGTTAATGCTCTCGTTATTGATGTTTAAGCCGGTTTCTTCAAACCTTATACCCGCCCGGTAAACGATACGGTTCATATAATTTGTAAGGGAGGTATAATTGGGAACATAAAAACCACCCAACCTGTATTGTACTGCATCTTCATAATTAAAAGGCAGGGCACTTGAGCCGGCATTTAAATTAAATTCTGCTGCCTGTATTGCTGTATATTCTGCTCCCACAAACCAATTATTTGGTCTTCCAATACCACCACCAAAGGTATACTGGCCTGGAAGGGTGACTTTTCTTTCAGGTAAATTTATATTTCCGGAACCGGGAAGTGGCACAATTTGACCCTGGGAATCTACCTGCGCAGGGGAGACATCCCTCATCCGGTTCGTAGTAATATCCATAGCAGGAGAATATGTACCTGCTGCATGTAGATCAAGATTAGTAGCTATCCTTGTCCTGTAATCAACCCCAAAATTAAGGTTGAATCCGCTAAGATCTGTTCTGTTTATTTGTCGGGTACCGTATTGTACTCCTCTTTCAAACACCGTTCGGGTATTTTGTACATTTCCGAAGTTATAATTCACATCTACCCCTGCGCTTAAACCTTCAGTAAAAGCATAAGAAGTAGTAAGGAACACCTTGTTCATTCCTCCGCGGCCCGTAAATCTGTTGGAAGTTTCTCCACTTTCATCCTGGATCCTGTAACCTACAGAGGTAAAAGGAATGATCCCAAGACCAAAATTAAGTTTTCCGGTAGGGATCCCTATAGCAAGATAATCCAGACTTGTAGTCTGGGCATCTTCACTGGCGTTTGCGGTTTCCATATTAGTCCTTGTATGGCTACCTCCAACTGTATATGTGGTAAGCTTCAGCTTTCCATATGCAGCGGGGTTTCTAAGATTCACGTGAATACTGTCGGCAAAAATGCTAAGCCCTCCCATAGATTGATTCTCTACTGTACCTTTAAACTTAGTGAGACCAATCCCGTAGTAAGAATAAGGAGAGGAAGAACTCTCCTGCGCAGCCGCTAGCACTGTGGAAAATAAGGCCACGATTATAAAAAATCGTTTGATCATTGAGGTTTATTAAATTCTAAAATATTATTCAATCCTTCGAGGAGAAAATTTGAGTTGGCAAATATGCTATTTTTTAATCGTTTACACAAAATTTGTGCATCCCCACCTGTCAAAATTACTGTTAATTCTTTATACTGAGCCCTATAAGCATCAATGATGCCGTCAATTTCTGCCGAGATGCCGAATATAACGCCGCTATGCATGCTGCCGCGGGTGGAATTGCCTGTTAGGCTCACTCCCTCCTCAGGTTCTAATAACGGTAATTTTTCAGTGAACGTATGCATGGCCTTATACCTCATATGTATTCCCGGGGAAATAGCTCCGCCAAGATATTCATTATCAGCCGTTAGAAGGTCATAAGTAATACAGGTCCCCACATCAATTATCAGTACATTTTGTTTTGGGTACAATTTAGATGCAGCGGACACCAGCGCGATCCGGTCCTGGCCTAAAGTAGCAGGAGTGGCATATTTATTAATAAATACCTGGGGCAGCTCCCGGTCCATAGTGAGGAAAATCGTCTTTTCACTAAGCTTTTCCTCCACCTTAAGAGGTGTTTTTCCTACTGATGAGAGCAGGGAATGAGTAATTTTGGGATAGCTGTGAAAAAATTCTTCAATATTTTTTAGAAGATCCTGCCGCAGGGAGGTTTTCTTTTTGAGGAGGGTAGCACCCTGGAAAACAGCCATTTTCACAAGAGTATTTCCAATATCAATAACCAGGTTCATAGATTTTGAATAAGAAAAGCGAAGTTACAAAAGCATTTTTTTAATTTTTCCTTTGTGGGTTAATAAAAATGAAATTATATTTGCACCCGCTTGAAAGCATAACAGCAATTAAAGCAAACTGGTGCCTTAGCTCAGTTGGTAGAGCAAAGGACTGAAAATCCTTGTGTCCCTGGTTCGATTCCTGGAGGCACCACTTAAAAACCCGCAACGAAAGTTGTGGGTTTTTTCGTTGAATGAAAGTACGGATTACGCGGATTTTGGCGGATTGCGCGGAAAGGGAGGAGTGGACAGAGGATGGAGGGCAGAGGGCAGGAAAAGTCGTTAGTCGTTAGAGGGGTTTGTTGTTTGTTGTTTGTTGTTTGGGGTTTGTTGTTTGTTGTTTGGGGTTTGTTGTTGGGCTTCTACGCGGGAGTTTAGCCTCTATTCTCGAATTTAATAGCTGCTTAACCACGGAGTTTCAAAGGAGTTGAAAA
>DATHWA010000383.1:0-7083 GCA_035461025.1 Gillisia sp.
GACCTGGTCCTTATGGGGCAGGATATTGCAGATTATGGCGGGGTCTTTAAAATTACCGATGGTTTTCTTGAGGAATTTGGAAAGGACCGGGTAAGAAATACGCCTATTTGCGAGAGCGGGATAGTGGCCACGGCAATGGGGCTTTCAATAAATGGAATAAAAGCCATGGTAGAAATGCAGTTTGCAGATTTTGTAAGTTCAGGATTCAACCCCATAGCCAATTACCTGGCAAAAGTGCATTATCGCTGGGGCCAGAATGCAGACGTGGTAGTAAGAATGCCGTGTGGGGCAGGTGTAGGCGCGGGGCCGTTTCATAGCCAGACCAATGAGGCCTGGTTCACCAAGATACCCGGCTTAAAAGTGGTTTATCCCGCCTTTCCCTATGATGCAAAAGGACTTTTGAATACTTCATTCAATGATCCTAATCCAGTTTTGTTTTTTGAGCACAAGGCTTTATATAGGAGTATAAGACAGGAAGTTCCTACGGGATATTATACCATTCCTTTTGGAAAAGCAGCTGTATTAAAAGAAGGAGAAGATGTTAGTATCATCACCTATGGAGCTGGGGTACACTGGGCACTTGAGACATTAACCGAAAATCCTGAAATAAATGCCGATGTTCTGGATCTAAGAACGCTTCAACCTCTCGATATTGAAAGTATATATACCTCGGTTAAAAAAACCGGGAAAGTACTTGTGCTTACAGAAGATACTATCTTTGGGAGTGTGGCATCAGATATCGCTGCACTTATTTCTGAAAATTGCTTTGAATATCTTGATGCACCGGTTATGAGGCTGGGAAGTATGGAAACTCCTGTTCCCTTTGCCAAAGCACTGGAAAACCAGTATTTATCACGACTTAAATTGAATTCAAAATTAAAGAAGCTTTTAAATTATTAATATAATTTTAGGAATATCCTGAAATATTTAGTATTCCTTAACAAATTCATTGTTAAATAATTAATAATCTTTTGTGGGGTGAGAAGTCGTAGACTAATTTAGTTCAAGCTAATCAAAAACTATTATTATGGTACGACTAATTGTTATTTTCTTAATCATCGCTATTATAGCCGCCATCTTTGGATTTGGTGGTATAGCCTCTGGAGCAGCAGATATTGCCAAGATTATCTTTTACATATTTGTGGTGCTTCTTGTTATCTCATTGATAAGTAGATTATTCAGACGATAAAAGACCTTAACAAAGAGATCCGGACATAGGAATAATTCATATGTCTGGATCTTTTTTTATTAACTCCAAAATTGAATAAAATGAAAAAAGTGTTATTTGTCCTTGTGGCAGCATTACTGGTAATTTCCTGCGGACCTAGCAAAACGGCTATAGACGCGAGAAAAACCTTTAAAGGGGATTGGGTTCTAAACAGTATAACCTATCCAAACAATCCCGGTGATTTTAATGTGACTTTATTTAATGAAGCGTCTGCCTCCTGTTTTCAGGGAAGTATGTGGAGCTTTGTTTCCAATAACAATACAGGTACTTATACATTACAGGGGCCCGGGTGTGATGCAACCGGGGAAAGATATTTCAACTGGTCTATTGACGAGGAGAATACCGCTGCAGGAACCTATGATTTTATGCTAAAACCTACAGATGACCGTTACAGGTCTACTACAGGAAATCAGGGATTCCGTATAAACCTAAGACAATTATCAGAGACCTCAATGACCTGGGAGCAAACGGTAACCCTGGAAGGATCCCCGTTTGTTATCCAAATGAATTTTACTAAACTTTAAAAACAGAGAATTATGAGAATAGGATTGAATAAGTTTATGGCGTTTTTATTTGTTGCTTCCACTTTATTTTATGGATGTGATGCAACCAGAAATGCAAGTAATAAACAAAAAGGAGCCGTGATAGGTAGTGCCGGTGGTGCTGTTGTTGGCGGTGTGATTGGTAATAATACCGGTGACGGGAATACTGCCCTTGGTGCCATTATTGGCGGGGTAGTTGGTGGAGCCGCAGGTGCCTATATAGGTAACCGTATGGACGAACAGGCAAAAGAGATAGAACAAGAGATCCCTGGAGCTGAAGTTGAACGTGTGGGTGAAGGTATCAATGTTACTTTTGACGAATCCAGTGGAGTTTATTTTGATACTGAAAAGTTCAATATAAATGCTAAATCACAGGAAACCCTGAATAAACTGGCAGGAATCTTTAAAGAATATCCGGATACCAATATTTTGGTAGAGGGGCATACAGACAGCCAGGGGAGTGAAAGCTACAACCTAACTTTATCTAAGAACCGTGCCCAGGCCGTAACCAACTACCTTGTGAACAACGGGGTACAACAGGGAAGGTTTACCACAAACTGGTACGGGGAATCACAGCCTAAGTATGATAACAATACTGCTGAAGGTCGTGCCAAGAACAGAAGGGTAGAGCTCGCCATTGTTGCAAGCGAGGAGTTACAGAAAGAAGCGGAGGAAGCTGCATCAAAGCAAAACTAAAGCTTGAAACATTAATACAAAAGATCCCGGGCATAACCCCGGGATTTTTTAATTAACCCTAAATTTGATGAAAAAGAATAGGATCGCAATAGTAGGAGGAGGCCTGGCAGGGCTCACGGCCGCTATACATCTTGCAGCCTCCGGGTTGGAAGTGATCTTATTTGAAAAGGAAGAATATCCTCATCATAAGGTATGCGGGGAATATCTTTCCAGAGAGATCCTGCCTTATCTCAATTCATTGGGAGTGCACCTGGAATCACTTAAGCCCGTTCAAATTAATAAACTCTTATACAGCACCATTTCAGGTAAGGAAATATCTACTAATCTTCCGCTGGGAGGAATAGGAATAAGCCGTTATGCCCTGGATAATTTTCTTTACAGAATGGCATTAGATAAAGGTGTGGTAATTAAACATGAGGAAGTCACCAATATTATCTTTGATGGAAAAACTCACCTCCTTACTTCAGAAAAAAGGGAGTTCCGGACTAATCTTGTTTTAGGGGCCTACGGAAAACGATCCGGCCTTGATAAAAAACTCAACCGCGACTTTATTCAGAAGAAAACAGGATGGCTGGCTATCAAAGCTCACTACATCATGGATTCTTATCCTTCACATTTGGTCTCCCTTCATAATTTTAAGGGAGGGTACTGCGGTCTTTCAAAGACAGAAAGTGGAGCGGTAAACGTTTGCTATCTGGCGACTTATAACAGTTTTAAAGATCATAAAGATCCGGATGTATTTAGGGAGAAAGTATTATGTCAAAATCCACACCTAAAGAATTTCTTCTCTAAGGCGAACAACCTGTTTGAAAAGGATTTTAGCATTGCTCAAATATCCTTTGATAAAAAAAACCTGGTAGAGGAGCATATTCTTATGCTTGGCGATAGTGCCGCTCTTATTCATCCGCTCTGCGGCAATGGGATGGCGATGGCAATTCACAGTGCTAAGATCGCTTCTACAGCGGTGCTGGATTATCTTGAAAAGAAAAGCAGCAGAGAAAAACTTGAGAAAAGTTATACTGAAGAGTGGAACAAAAGTTTTAGATCAAGGATCAATACGGGCAGGGTACTTCAAAAGGTACTTTTAAATCCAACGCTGGCTGAAGTCTCCCAGCGTACCCTGCAATTATTTCCGGCGATATTGCCGCAAATAATAAAAAGAACCCATGGAACCACGGTGGTATGAAGAAATTCGACATTTCGAAAAGAACAAACAAGGCAGAGATCATGGACGATTTCGAGCTGAACGGAACACAACTGGAGATCACACTCGAGGACCTGGACAGGATCAATAAATGGCTTGGAGGGAATAAGATCACCTTACAGGGGGTCAAAAAATTGTTGCAGGACCATCCGGTCTCACAGCCGGTTACCCTGGTAGATGTTGGTTGTGGTAACGGTAATATGTTACGGGAGATAGCAAACTGGGGAAGAAGCAATGGATTTAATCTCCAACTCACAGGTATTGATGCAAATCCTCATGCAATTGAGATAGCGCAAAGGAAATCTGAATTTTTTCCGGAAATAAGTTATAGTGCTATAAATATTTTCAGTGAAGAATTTAAATCACAGGAATATGACATAGTTCTTTGTACCTTAACCCTTCATCACTTTAAAAATGAAGAAATTGAGGAAATTTTGGCCAATTTTTACCGGCAGGCAAAGCTGGGGGTGGTGATCAATGATCTTCACAGGAGCAGGCAGGCTTATGTACTCTTTAAAGCCTTTTGTAAGGTATTTATTAATAATTCGATTGCGAGAGAAGACGGCCTTACATCTATATTAAGGGGGTTCAGGAAAAAGGAACTGAAAAAATTTGCTGCTAAGTTACCTGCAGCAAATCAACAGATCAAATGGAAGTGGGCTTACAGATATCAATGGATCATAGAAAAACAACAGGCAGTATGAGTGTAAAGGTAAAGCATGTTGAGAAAGTGTTACCTCCCTATCACAGGGAAACAAGGGATATCCTTCCCTGGGTGGAGCAGTGGCTTGAGGGTCAGGAGGAACGCTTTCGCAGGAAGGTGCTTAAGATCTTTGAAGGGGCAGGGGTAGATAAACGCTATTCCATTATGGCGCCTGAGGATGTTTTTACGGCCACTTCTTTTGAGGATAAGAATAATATCTATGTTAGGGAAGTAAAGAAACTTGGAAAAAATGTTCTTGAAAAAAGTTTGCGAAATGCAGGATGGGAAAATGATTCACTGGATTATATCATAACTGTGAGTTGCACCGGAATCATGATCCCTTCCCTTGATGCATACCTTATCAATGAACTTCAATTAAAACAGGATATAACCCGGCTCCCGGTAACAGAAATGGGCTGTGCAGCCGGGATATCCGGAATGATCTATGCCGCTAATTTTTTGAAGGCCAACCCCGGCAAGCGTGCGGCCGTTATTGCTGTGGAAAGTCCTACGGCAACCTTTCAGCTTGATGACTTCAATATGGCCAATATGGTGAGCGCCGCGATCTTTGGAGATGGTGCCGCCTGTGTATTACTTTCTTCAAAAGAAGAAGACAGCGGCCCGGAAATTATAGCTGAAGAAATGTATCACTTTTTTGATGCCACCCATATGATGGGGTTCAGCCTTACCAATAATGGCCTGCAAATGATCCTGGATGAAAGTGTACCTGCTGCCATCTCCCAGCATTTTCCTGATATTATCCATCCCTTCCTAAAGAAAAATGGTACCTCCATTGAAGAGGTGGACCATCTTATCTTTCATCCTGGTGGAAAAAAAATTGTACAAACTGTTTCTGATCTTTTTGGTAACTTAGGAAAGAATATTGACGATACCCGGGAAGTATTGAGGTTATACGGGAATATGAGTAGTGTAACCGTTCTCTATGTGCTGGAACGATTTTTAAGTCAGGATATCCCGAAAGGGGAGCAGGGGCTTATGCTGAGTTTTGGACCCGGATTTTCCGCTCAACGAATCTTATTGAAATGGTAGCAGAATTTAAAGATCAAAATTACTGGGCCCTCATCCTGGGGGGAAGTAGTGGGCTGGGACTGGCCACGGCAAGAAAACTTGCTTTGCATGGGATGAATATAATTATCATCCACCGCGACAGGAAAGCCGAACTTCCGGATATTGAGGAGGCCTTTGAAGAAATACGAAATGCAGATGTGCGCCTGGAAAGCTTTAACGTAGATGCCATCCAAAAAGAAAAAAGAGGCGATCTTATTAAAGAGATACAAAAGATCCTGGAGAAGAACAACGGAAAAATTAGAACCCTGGTGCATAGCATCGCAAAGGGAAATTTAAAACCGATGACCGGTGACGGTCCTATTCTTGAAAATACAGATTTCCAGCTTACCCTGGATGCTATGGCCCTGAGTTTATACGACTGGACCCAGGCGGTTTTTCAGGCAAAGTTATTTGCGAAGGATGGCAGAGTGATTTCGTTCACCAGTGAAGGAAACCAAAAAGCCTGGGCAAATTATGCAGCGGTTTCAGTTGCAAAGGTCGCAATGGAATCCATTACCAGAAGTATGGCACTTGAATTTGCGCCGCACGGAATAAGGGCCAACTGTATTCAGGCAGGAGTAACCGTTACAAGGTCCTTCCAGCTCATCCCGGGTAGTGAAACTCTTAAAGAGCACGCCCTTAAACGCAACCCGTTTCGCCGACTTACGATTCCAAAAGATGTTGCTAATGTTGTATACCTGCTTTCAAAGGATGAAGCCTGTTGGATCACCGGTTCTATTATTCCAGTAAACGGCGGCGAACATTTAAAATAGGATTTTAGTAAAATACAAGAGATAGGATCTAATCTCCGGAAGCAGAAAATTAAAATTCGACCCTAGGATTGCCCGCCTAACTACTATTGATAACTTAAACTTATCTATTTTGGCTTATAAGCATATAATTACCCGTCTCCCTTACGCTGTACCTTTCTTATTCGTAGATGAGATTACCTATGTGGATGAAAAAGGGGCCACAGGTACCTATAGATTTCCAGAGGATTCTTTCTTCTACGAAGGACATTTCAGAGAAAATCCAATTACCCCCGGGGTTATTCTTACTGAGTGTATGGCTCAGATTGGTGTAGTAAGCCTGGGTATCCACCTTCTGGATAATGAACCCTCCTTCAATCAACGAAATGAAACCAAGATAGCGCTTAGTTCTACTTCAGTCGATTTTTTTCTTCCTGTCTATCCCGGAGAGGAAGTCAAAGTGGTTTCAGAGAAACTTTACTTCAGGTTCAATAAGTTGAAATGTAAGGTGGAGATGTTCAATGCAGAAGAAAAATTGGTGTGCCGGGGGGAAATTGCAGGGATGATTGGGTGATTAATTTGATGATTGGTTGATTTGAAAATTTGAGGATTGGTTGATTTGAAAATTTGAGGATTCGATGAATTGAAAATTTGAGGATGTGCATTCTTGCTACCTGAAAAGAAACAAGAACCAAGAATCAAGAAAAGAGAAAAGAGAAAATAGAGAAGAGAGAAGAGAGGGGAGTCTGGTGAAGGGATGCGAGGCGAGGCTGGGGTTCTTGAGATTGGCAACATCCAAGTCCATTAGATCCTGAAACAAGTTCAGGATTACGGTGGTGTGCAGAGCAGGAAAACCAAAAACATTCGTGCTTTCGTGGCTAAAATAAGAACCA
>DATHWA010000384.1:0-2963 GCA_035461025.1 Gillisia sp.
CGTGCCCGCCAGCAGGTGCAGCCGCGTTGGGGCCAGACTGCCCAGTTCGATTTTCAACGGGCCATCAATGGCACTGCTGAAAGAATGGTTGCTGTCTGCACGCTTCTTTTTCCCGGCCTTGACCGCAACCACTCCCTAAACTTTAGGGGTGCCTGGAAAAAAGAAACTGTGCAACTGACCTACCGTTTCTCCGATGATTTTGTAATGCCACGAGGGTACAGGCCCGACCCATTCAGGGAGATAGCAGTAGTTTCTGCGAACTACGAACTGCCGCTAGGGTACCTGGACCTACCGCTGGGGCCGGTGGCATTCCTTCAACGCTTCCGCACCAACCTCTTTTACGACTTTTCCAATACCAGACTGGTAACGCAGCATGGGAACCTGAACAGCACTGGTGCCGAAGTACTGGTAGACCTGCGTTTCCTTCGGTTGTTTTCCAGTACCCTCCTCTTCCGCTACAACTACACCCTAAACAAGGGACGGGCAGAAACCCTGCCTTTTCAGTTTATAATAAACCGCTTTGAATTGGCTAATTGATGTAACAATGCAGCTGTTGAAATTTAACGGATTTATGAATAAAGAAAAGATATTAAGGACATTATTTTTGAAACATTATTTTGTTAAATTTAGGTAAGGGATAAGAGGAGAAGCTGATTTTTTTAGGGGAACCACTTCCATAAATTTTTCAAAATTTGGCAGCGAATGTCCCTGACAAAATCGACCTGGCTGTTTAAAATAGGATGTTATATTAAAAGGATTCAGTTTTGTAATTTCGACTTAAACAAGATTTTGTATGAAGCCTATATCTCTGATTTTTGCCAGATGCTCTTGCATGGTGGCAAATGGAATGATAAGCAGCTTCTAAGTCGTAAGACTATCGAGTTAATGACCATTAATCATTCTGGAGATTTTTTTGGAGTACCGGGCGAAGGTTTTGGTTTTGGCTTTGCCGTTGTCGATAATCTGGGTGCCACGAATAATTTGGGAAGCAATGGTATTTACCATTGGTCAGGAGCTTTCAATACCCACTTCTTTATCGATCCACATGAAGCATTGATCTCTATATTTTTCACCCAGGTTAGCCCATTTGATTTTTATTACCATAACAAAATGAGGCAGTTGGTTTATCAGGCAATCGTGGATTAGCGGACTTTCAGCAAGCAAAAGATAATCTTTCAGATGAAATTTCAAAACTGAAAAATCAATCCCGATCGCCATCGTAAGGAAAGGATATATTGGTTTATGGAGGTGCCGGTTTTGTTTCGTCCCTGATTGCAGGTGGACACATAGACGAGTTTCCCTATTTGTCAACCCCGTGATGATAAATAAAGGAATGAGAATATTTGATCTTCTTGACAAGACGAGTGGATCATTACACATCATTTTGGGGGTAAAAGATGAGGGTAGTCCAAGCCTAAAAAGATACAAAAGGTTAATTTTTTAAATCGAGAGTTAAATTGCATTCTAAAAACTATCCTACACCAGGTGGGCGCTATCGGGATTGGATACATATTATAGAATAGGTAGATCTAGGTTTAGGATTGGAAGCGGATTAATCAATTTTACATCGGCAATTAAAGTTTAGTGGAGGGAGTGTATTTTTACTTTAGCAGGCTAGGGGGATTTTTCGGCGGAACATCTCGTAAAGCTTAAGGAAAGCTGCTAAATTAGTATAGGTTATTTTGATAACATTTAAGTGGTATTAGGAAACAAATGGGTAGACCTTGCAAATAAATAGGTACAGGTAAAAACTGATTTATAAACTTATGAGAAGAAGAAATTTTTTAAAAAATGCAGCCGTTGCAACCATTGGAACTTCCATCGCCGGAAATGTAGAGTTGCATGCACAAAAACAGAATAAAAGGAAAATATTTCTGACTGGTGGAGGGTATGACCTAAAAACCATCAAGTACCTTATTTCCCTTACAGGAAAAGAAAATCCTAAAATATGTTTCTTGCCTACCCCAATGGGAGATAGTGAAGCTTACATCAACAAATGGTTTGAAATAGCCAAAGAACTTCCAATACAACCTTTTGTGCAGAAAGTATTTGTTTCAAGTGCAGAACAAAAAACACCTTTCGAAGATACATTATTACAAATGGATGCTATCCTGGTTACAGGCGGCAATACACTGAATGCTTTGGCTTTATGGCAAGCCCATTGCATTGACATCGTTTTGAAGAAAGCATGGGAAAAAGGAATAGTTTTATCAGGACCTAGCGCAGGAGCAATTTGTTGGTTTGAAGAAGGGCTTTCTGATTCCAGACCAGCGAAATATACAGCGGTTAAAGGATTAGGATTCTTGAAAGGAAGCAACTGTCCCCACTATCATACTGAAGCAGACAGGCGTCCCTTATTCTTAAAAATGATTGAAGAAGGTGGGTTGCTTCCGGGTTATGCCTGTGATGAAACAGCCGGTCTTTACTTTGAAGGCACCCAATTGAAAAGGGTTATCACTCAAAATAAAGCAGATAAAGCTTACAAGGTATTTGTAAGCAAAGGTAAAGTGGTAGAGACTGCCTTAGAGTCTGAATTAATTTAGGGATATATCGCCAGCTAAAAAAGACCAGTTGTTGCAGCTGTAATTAGTAATAGACAATTTATTCTGGCTTATTGCTGCCGGTAGAATATAATTTATAAGGCTAAAACAGCAAAGAGCCCCATACGCTATAGTCTAACCTGTACAACGGAAAACAAGCCATTAAAAGATCGATTTTTTCTTGCCTAACAAAAAAGAGATAAAGCTATCAGCATGAGCGGAAAATTCCAGTGTGCCTGGATTGGTTCTTTTCACAATGGAACGGCCATTATGTTTTCAGGTGGCAAAAAAGGGGAGAAAGATATTTCGGTTTTGGGAAGCTATGCTTACGTGACGCCATAAATGGAATAGCACTGGGGATGGAGAACTGACCAAACAATAGTCTAAAATATCAGCCCTTAAATTGATATTGGTCTGAAAACC
>DATHWA010000385.1:0-11293 GCA_035461025.1 Gillisia sp.
CCGGGGTTTTTTATTGGACTAATTCTATAGGGATTGCAAGTCTCGCTTGCTGATTAAAGACTAAAAATCAAAAGTTATTCCTGTAAATCTGAAAGTTTCCCGGCAAAGGAAAACTTAAATTTGATTAATTTATACTGAAGCTATGAAACGTACCTATAAAATATCCGGAATGACCTGCAACGGTTGCCGATCCCACTTAGAAAAAGTTCTTAACGAAGTAGATGGAGTGAAAAATGCTTCGGTTAATTTGGAAAAGGCTGAAGCTGAGGTGGAGATGGACCATCATATAAAAACAGAGGAATTTCAGCGTGCATTAGAGAAGGATGGCGGGAAATACACAATTTCAGATTTTTCTGAAGCAAAGCCTTCAGCAGCTAATGCACAGGAAACTAAGACTATGTCTCATACTTATGCTGTTTCCGGGATGACCTGTAACGGTTGTCGATCCCACGTAGAAAAAGTTCTTAGCGAGGTGGACGGTGTGAAAAATGCTTCGGTTAATTTGGAAAAGGCTGAAGCTGAGGTGGAAATGGAAAAGCATATAAAAACAGAGGAATTTCAGCGTGCATTAAAGCAGGACGGGGGAGCGTACGGAATAACAGATAAAACAGCTTCCGGGGACCTTCAGCAGGAATATAAGATAACAGGCATGACGTGCAAAGGTTGCCGGGAACACGTGGAAGACCTTTTGAGAAAAGTTGATGGAGTGAAAACCGCGACAGTTGATCTTGACAAAGAAGAGGCAGAGGTACAAATGAACCGCTCTATTCCGGTGGAAGAATTCCGGAAGGTTTTTGAGCAGGATGGAGGAACTTATAATATTTACCTGCCGTGGGAGGACAGGGAGCAAGTGAAAAAGGAAGCTGCCAGGCCCAAGGGTAAGGGTACAGGTACTTTTTATTGTCCTATGCATTGTGAGGGCGAAAAAACATATGACCAACCGGGAGATTGTCCTGTTTGCGGGATGGACCTGGTGGAGGAAATGAGTTTAAGCACTGCCGGCACGACTTATACATGTCCCATGCACCCGGAAATTGTGAGGGATGAACCGGGAGATTGTCCTATTTGTGGGATGGATCTGGTTCCCGTCGAGCCGGAACCTTCCACAGAGCAAAAGAGTTACCAAAAGCTCCTGAAAAAACTGAAAATTGCCACTGCATTCACATTGCCTATTTTCATCATCGCAATGTCTGAGATGATCCCGGGTAATCCGTTATACGACGTAATGGATATGTACTACTGGAACTGGGTGCAATTTGCCCTTTCCATCCCCGTGGTTTTCTACGCCACCTGGATGTTCTTTGAGCGTGCTTACCGCTCTATACTTACCTGGAATCTAAATATGTTTACCCTTATTGGAATAGGTGCAGGAATTGCCTGGATTTTTAGTGTATTTGGTCTTCTTGTTCCCGGTTTTTTCCCGGAACAGTTTTTAACGCACCACGGCACTGTTCATGTATATTTTGAAGCAGCCACAGTAATCCTTACACTGGTCCTGCTGGGGCAGGTGCTCGAAGCCAGAGCGCATTCCAGAACCAATTCCGCTATCAAGGAACTGCTCAAGCTCTCACCAAATACAGCTATTAGGGTTGTAAATGGGCAGGAGGAAACAGTTCCCACAGACCAGATTGTCGTAGGGGATATTCTGCGAGTAAAACCCGGCGGAAAAATTCCTGTTGACGGAATTATTGAGAAAGGAAGCAGTAGTATAGATGAATCAATGATCACCGGGGAGCCAATTCCGGTTGATAAAGCTGAAGGTGAAAAGGTCACTTCAGGAACAATCAATGGGAACCAATCTTTCACCATGAAGGCCGAAAAAGTGGGGAATGAAACCCTGCTTGCACAAATAATCAAAATGGTAAATGATGCCAGCCGCTCCCAGGCGCCCATTCAAAAACTTGCAGACAGGATCTCCGGTTATTTTGTTCCGGTAGTGGTGATTATTTCTATAATCACCTACATCGTATGGGCGATATACGGGCCTGAGCCTTCACATGTTTACGCGCTTATTAACGCCATTGCGGTTTTGATCATTGCCTGTCCCTGTGCACTGGGTCTTGCCACGCCAATGTCGGTTATGGTAGGGGTAGGAAAAGGAGCCCAAAATGGGGTTTTGATCAAGAATGCACGTGCACTGGAACAGTTGGATAAAATAGATGTGCTTATTATAGATAAGACGGGAACAATTACTGAAGGTAAACCAAGCGTAGAGAAAGTGGTATCAGCCGGAGATTTAGCAGAAGAAGAGCTCATTTCAGTAATAGCAGGGGTAAATAGTATGAGTGAGCACCCCCTTGCTGAAGCTACTGTAAAGTATGCGAAAGAAAAAAATATTGACCTGCCGGAAGCTTCTTCTTTTAATGCCGTTACCGGAAAAGGGGTGACAGGGGAGGTTCGTAACAAGAGAGTAGCCCTGGGGAATGAGAAGCTTATGGAGCAGGAGCAGGCTGGAATCTCCGCAGGAATTCGAAAAAAGGTTGAGGCAGAACAGGAGCTGGGCAAAACAGTCTCCTATCTGGCAGTAGATGGAAAGGTTGTGGGGTACATTACTATAACAGATGCTGTTAAGGCCACGAGTAAGGCTGCTTTAAAGGAGCTTTTGGATGATGGCCTGGAAGTTATAATGCTTACGGGAGATAATGAAAAAACGGCGGGAGCTGTTGCTGCCGACTTGCACCTTACAGGATTTAAGGCGGGAATGTTGCCGGGGGACAAACTTCGAGAAGTGGAGCGCCTTCAGCAAAGCGGCAAAAAAGTCGCTATGGCAGGAGATGGGATTAACGATGCCCCTGCACTTGCCAAAGCCGATATTGGAATTGCCATGGGTACGGGAACAGACGTGGCGATAGAAAGTGCAGAGATCACCCTGGTAAAAGGAGATTTGCAGGGAGTGGTGAAAGCTAAAAAACTAAGTAAAAAGGTAATGAAGAACATCAAAGAAAACCTATTCTTTGCTCTTATTTACAATACTCTGGGAGTGCCTGTAGCTGCAGGGGTATTATACCCGGTATTTGGAATACTTCTTTCTCCCATGATAGCGGCTCTTGCAATGAGCTTTAGTTCTGTTTCTGTAATCGCAAACGCACTAAGATTAAGAGGAGCCAGCCTGAAATAATTTTTAATAAAAAGATCCCGCCAAAAGGCGGGATCTTATAGGGGAATCTTTCTCCTATCTGTATAGTGGCTTAATTCAAACAGATTGGCGCAATAAATTACTTTGTACTTTTCCCTTTTTGTTTACCATAAGCCCTTTTCCGGTCTTTGGTTTCCCGGGATGCCTGCCACTCTTCATATTGTGCCGGGGTGAGTACAGTCTTTAATTGCTCCTGCATTTCTTTTCTATTTTCCATACGGGCTTCCATTTCTCTTTTACGATCTTCCTTATTACCCTTTTTCATTTCTCTTTTTTCCCTGGCCTCAGCCATTGTGGTTTTTCTTTCTTTAGCCTGTTCAAGAAATAAGCTGTTTATCTTTTCCTTCTGAACATCAGTAAGACTTAGTTGTGCAGCCATTCTCTCTGTACGTAAAGAGGCCATTTCCTCTGCACTTCTTTCCACTCTTTCCTGCTTGTGCATTTGCTTTCTCTCGCGTTTCTGTTCCTGGGCAAAAGACACTACGCCAATCATAAGTGCCAGAAGCGATAAAAATATCTTTTTCATAATCAAAGTTTTAATTGTTTAGTATTTAGACTCTAAAGAGAAAGAAGGGTTTAAAAAGATTCCAATATTTTAACAATAATAAAAAAAAGGAGCCACCCTGTGGGCAGCTCCTTTTTTAAATTTCGTTTTTCTAACTATTGCTTACTGAATTGTAAAAGCTCCGGTCGTACTTGTATTCCAAACATAACTTCCTTCCCCTGTTGTAGTATCGAATCTGTAAGTTTCAGGTAGATCTTCTGTACCATCTGTAGTGAAAGTAAATTCGCCATCTACAGGATCCTCGTGGTGAAGTCTAGGATAAATAGTATATCCGGAATAATCAAAATCTGGATCAGTAAAAGCCACGGTGAAATTTTCATGTTCACCTGCTTCTATATATTGGCTACCAAGGATAACATCCTCATTGATGGTTCCATCCTCATTCTCGCCATAAAGAGCAATCCAGCCATTAGCTCCGGTATTCACATTGCTAAACGTAACTTCATTGTTTTCAGTTACTACCTGGTTGTCCTCAGCCCATAGTCCAGGTCCCATAACAGTTACGGTTTCTGCAACAGGGTTACCTGCAGCATTTTCAATAGGAGCATCGGGACCTGTGGCAGTATCATATTCAAAGGTTCCTGAGGTTCCTGCATCTACATGCAGCATTACCACCAGGTCATCACCAGCTTCCTCCCCGGTAAGGGTTGCTGTGTTTAATAAAGGTAGCTCCACATTGCTGTGAGTTCCTTCTGTTACTCTAACAGCCTGAGACACGATCCCTGCTTCGGTTTCTGCCCCGGCATTTCTTACTACTAACCAGCTGTCCTGGCCTACAGTTACACTTTGTACTATTAGTGTATTTCCTGAAATTGTTTGGTCATTGACGGTGATCGAACCTGATGGATCTGGATCCGGATCAATAATCACGTCATCAATGTCATCATCATTACTACAGCTCGTAAAGCCCACTGCGAAAATTGAAAAAACAAAATACATAAGGTATTTTGTGTAATTGTTACTTAAGGTTCTCATAATTAATATATTAGGTTTATAAATAATAGCGCAATGTGGAGAAAAAAACCTCCCGGGCGAAATTTTTAAGAGAGCTCTTCTAAGTTTTATTAGCTTTTTAACTTCTTTCTTAAGGTGGTCCAAAAGAATGCAGCCTTTGTCGGTTTTTATGTGAAAAAGCGTTAAGTGCCTATTTTCTTATTAATATTTTGGCTTTAACAAAAAAAAATCTACCGCTTTGGGCGGTAGATTTTTAAGTGTTGATTTAAAATTAACTTATTTCACGGGGTTCAGGATTAGGTCAATCCTTTCAGCCGCGTCCATTAAATGATATCTGGTAAGTTGATCTCCGCTACGATTTGCCGCATTTCTAATACTTCGCTGCAAAGTAACCAGTTCTCCTCTTACTACCGGGCGTATGTCACTTTGCGAAACATTGATGTTACTTCGAGAGACATACCTTCTAAACCTTGCAGGAAGTTCTTCCTGGTCCTTAGTCATAAGGTGCTCCATTCTTTCAATGTAAGCACGCTGAAGGTTTCTCCTGTAACGGTCAATGGTTTGACCACGATTAAGTTCGCTCCATAGTCCCTGTCTTAGCTCTGTCATCATGTTTAACAATGAGTAGCCATCTGTACCATTGATCTCCTCATTTTCCATTAGTCTTGCCATTCTTCCGAAGTCAAGTAAGTTATTAAGTGTTCTAACCTGGGTGCCGCGAAGTCTCTCCACATTCCCGTCAAACTCTATTCTGCTGAAGATGTCCTGATCAATAAGCCACTCCGGGGTTGTAAATAATTCATCCTGAAGAAACTTCATCGCAGTTCTTTGCTTATCGGCTGGAACGTGTGTATATACAGGGCCTTCCTGGTCATAAGTCTTGTAATATTGGTATACCCCGCCAACATTGGCAGCAACATGTCCCATATAACGGTTGTATTGCCCTAACACCTGGCCGTACATAGTGTCCAGGTCATCATATTCCTTTCCATCTTCAGCTGTCCACTCAATAAGATTTGGAACTATACGCTTAAGGTTTGCAATCCCATACTGGCTGGCAAGAACGGCATCATCACCTAAATCTTCCGTTTGAGAACTCGGATCTATTACCCCGCCGCTTTGCTGACTTCCGAAGCGATACATAGGATCATCCTGGTGCTTTAAGATCCACTGGTCCAGGATCTCCTTTTCTTCCCTGGCAGATTTGTCAAGGATAGGTCTGTATCCCCATTCAACTGAATATTTATCATAAATACCAATATTTGGCATAAGCGCCACATCTCCGTCTCCCGGTTGGGCGATGTAATTGAAACGGGCGTAGTCCATTATAGAAGGGGCTGTTCCAAATTCCTTTGTAAACTCCGGATCTCTTAACTTTTCAACCGGGTAAGCTACACTGCTTCCCATGTTATGAGGTAAACCAATTGTGTGACCTACTTCATGTGCCGATACGAATCTAATGAGACGCCCCATTACTTCATCTTTAAATTGTACTCCACGAGCATCTTCATTGATGGCTGCTGTTTGAACAAAGTACCAGTTTCTTAGAAGTGTCATTACGTTGTGGTACCAGTTAATGTCACTTTCCAGGATCTCTCCGGATCGTGGGTCACTTACGTGTGGCCCATTGGCATTTGGGATAGGAGAAGCAAGATATCTAACAACACTGTATCGTGCATCCTCAGGACTCCAGTCCGGGTCCTCCTCATAGGTAGGAGGATCTTTTGCTATTATCGCATTCTTGAAGCCGGCAGCTTCAAATGCAACCTGCCAGTCTTCGATTCCCTGTTTGATATAAGGTACCCATTGTTTTGGAGTAGCCCTGTCCACATAATATACAATTTGCTTTTTGGGCTCTACAAGCTCACCTCTTTTAAACTTTTCAATATCCTCATCCTTAACCTCAAGTCTCCAGCGATCAAGGTAACGCACAGTTTTTGCTTCCTGGTTTGGAAGACCATAATCTGTTTGTCCACGGGCAAACCAACCAACTCGCTGATCAAAATAACGGCGTTTCATTGGAACTTTAGGAAGCAGGATCATAGAATTGCTCAATTCAATAGAGATGGATCCTGTACTCGCATTGGATGGCGGCTCTCCTGCATTATAGGTTTTTACGTGCCTTATTTCAATATTTTCGGGATAACTGCGTATGGTATCAATATACGACCTGCTTTCATCCAGCCTGCTAACTTTATATTGTTTTCTTTCCCTGTCCGGCAGTCCAAGTGCCATAACATCCTTGGTATAAAGATCTGTAACCTCAATAACATAATTGCTGCTTACAGAATCTTTGGATATAGCCTTGATTGGGAAGGATTGAAGCACCGGTTCAAAATTTGAATTAACAACGGCTTCGTGAATAGGAAGAGAATCTGCAGCATAAATCTCATGGGAAACTACCCTAAGGAGAATATGGTTGTTCTTCTTGTTCCAGCGGTGTACCTGTGTATTCTGTTTTCCTCCTCCAAAACCAATTCCTGTAGCGGTCTTGGCAATACGGGTTACGGTAAGCATTTCACGGTTTAAAAGACTATCCGGGATCTCATAGAAATATTTCTCATCGATTTTATGAACGGTGAACAAACCTTTGTCTGTTTTTGCGTTTTTGGTGATCACCTTGTCATACGGTTTTAAGCCGTTCTTCTCCTGTGATTCCGATTTCTCTGATGCAGCTGCCGTACTTTTCTTGTCATTTTTCTGAAAAACGGCACAACCGGAAACAGATAGGGATAAGGCTACTACCAATAGCCTGAGGGTAAATTGTTTGGTCATGAAAACTTTTTTTAATTTAATAGATTTTAGAAACTGAAGTGTGATATAGCACAGGGTGTGCACGTATAAGACTGTCCAGCGGTTATTTCTTTGACGACTAAATATATAAAAGGTTTAAAAAGAAGTTAAAAAAAACTGAAGTTTAACAATTGTAGAGGAGCTAATTGCAAGGATTATTTGAGGTTGCAAATACTTTAGAGCAATACTTAGCTAATTTCCTGTTAAGCATCGCTCTAATTATTTCTTGTAGCTGAAGAAATTGTAACTTGAAGCAATTAACCATTATAAATATTGATCATGGAGAAGATAGTAAACATGGTAGCTCAAAAAGCCGGAATTACTGAAGAACAAGCGAAAACTGCTGTGAGTACAGTGGCCTCTTTCCTTAAAGACAAAATGCCTGCGGGGATGGCGTCGCAAGTTGATAATTATCTTCAGGGTGGCGGAGATCCCTCCGGGGACCTTGGCGGTATGGCCAACAAAGTTGGCGGAATGTTCGGAAAGAAATAGCGCCTGGTTTAGCTAAAAAAAAAAGCCTCCCTAATTTAAGGAGGCTTTTTTTTAGAACCATTTTTCCACTTCTTCCAGCTGCAAAGCCGCAATAGGTAGCTTATTCTTTTTTCTTAGTCCGTTAAGTTTTTGATGGACCTGCGTAGCTTTATTCTCCTGTAACTTCGCTACACTTCCAAATTCGTGCATAACAGTGTCTACCCAATCGTGCGGTACTCCCAGTTTTATAAAATCCTCTGGTTTTGGGACTGCTGCTTTCTTTTCGGGTTTCATTTGAGGGAAGAATAATACTTCCTGAATAGAGGCATTATTGGTAAGGAACATAATTAATCTGTCCATCCCAATTCCCAGGCCTGAAGTGGGAGGCATTCCGTATTCCAGAGCTCTTATAAAGTCGTGATCGATGAACATGGCCTCATCATCTCCTTTTTCAGATAATTTTAGCTGCTCCTCAAAACGTTCCCTTTGATCTATAGGATCATTAAGCTCTGTGTAGGCATTGGCAACTTCCTTCCCGCATACCATTAGTTCAAAACGCTCTGTCAACTCCGGATTTTCCCGGTGCTCTTTACACAGCGGACTCATTTCCTTAGGATAATCTGTTATAAAAGTTGGATTAATGAAATTCCCCTCACATTTCTCCCCAAAGATCTCATCGATGAGCTTTCCTTTCCCCATTGTCTCATCCACATCAATGCCCATTCCCCTGGCAGCTTCAAAAAGTTCTTTTTCACTTTTGCCGGTGATATCAAAACCGGTGTATTCCTTGATAGCATCGGTCATTGTAACTCTTCTGTATGGAGCTTTAAAATCTATATCGTGTTTCCCGAAAGATGCTTCAGTTGAGCCATTCACCTCCATCGCGCAATGTTCAAGGAGGTTTTCTGTAAATTCCATCATCCAGTTGTAATCCTTATAGGCCACATATATTTCCATAGCCGTGAACTCCGGATTGTGGGTGCGGTCCATCCCTTCATTTCTGAAGTTCTTTGAGAATTCATATACTCCGTCAAAACCACCAACAATAAGCCTTTTTAAGTACAATTCATTCGCGACCCTTAAATATAATGGCATATCCAGAGCATTATGGTGCGTAATGAACGGCCTGGCCGCCGCACCACCCGGGATGGATTGCAGGATTGGGGTTTCAACCTCGAAATAACCTTTGTCGTTAAAAAAGTTGCGCATGGCATTGAAAAGTTTCGTGCGCTTAACGAAAATATTCTTGACTCTTGGATTCACAACCAGGTCGGCGTAGCGCTGTCGATAACGCTGCTCGGGATCATTGAATTCATCAAAGGTCTTACCGTCCTTATCTGTCTTAGGAAGTGGCAGCGGGCGTAAAGATTTACTAAGCAGGGAAAAATCCTTTACCATTATAGTCTTTTCTCCCACCTGGGTTGTAAATAGCTCTCCTTCAATCCCAATAAAATCTCCTATATCAAGAAGTTTTTTGTAAACGTCATTATATTTGGATTTATCCTCTCCTGTGCATATTTCATCCCGGTTAAAATAAACCTGAATTTTACCTGTGGCATCCTGGATCTCAGCAAAAGAAGCTTTTCCCTGGATACGGCGGGACATAAGCCTGCCTCCCACCACAACTTTTTCACCTTCAATAAAATTGGATTTTATTTGGGCAGATGTATGGGATACCGGAAATAAAGCTGCCGGGTAAGGGTTAATTCCCAGATTCCTCAGGGATTGTAGTTTCTCTCTGCGTACTATTTCTTGTTCAGATAAATGCATGTTCGTATTTTAAATATGATAAATTGCCATTACGGCAAAGCAGGTGCAAATATAGGGACAATCACACAATCAATCAATTAGAATTTACCTTGAATATCTGCCGGAAAAACGACCTATATTGGTAGCTATAATATTTGGTATCTTTGCCGGAGATCCTAAAAATTGACATTTATGAGTGTATGGCGGGTACTCCTTTCCATTCTTTTTCCTCCCCTTGCAGTGTACGACCGCGGGTGTGGATCTATTCTTATTGTTTTAATCCTAACCTTGCTGGGTTGGGTGCCGGGAGTGATCGCGGCATTGATTATTTTGAATAAACCGCAGCGGTAGAGTTGAGGCTGGAATCTCGTCTAAAGAGTATAGAGTCTGGACGGGAATCAAGAACCAAGAACCAAGAGCCAAGAAAAATCGTAGAGGCGCAATATTTTGCGTCTACCGGGGAGAAAGAAATGATCAAAAAGACGACAAAACCGTAGAGGCGCAATTTATTGCGCCTGCCGTTTGAAGGCATCTCAGAAAAGAACAGAAAACAGAAAACAGAAAACAGCAAACGGAAAACGGAAAACAGAAAACGAACTTTGAACAAAAAGATATACATACAGGAGCTGGGGCTGAGGGATTACAAGGAGACCTGGGACTATCAGGAACAGCTCTTTAAAGAGATCCTGGAAATGAAGATCAGGAACCGAAGGGAAAACCTGACCGAAGAAACTCCAAACTTCCTCCTAATGGTAGAGCACCCGCACGTGTATACTCTTGGAAAAAGTGGAAAGGCCGAACATTTTTTACTGAATGAAACCCAACTGAAGGAAAAAAATGCAACTTTCTATAAGATCAACAGGGGAGGGGATATTACCTATCACGGCCCGGGACAGCTGGTGGGTTATCCTATATTAGACCTGGAAAACTTTTTTACAGATATACATAAATACCTGCGATTCCTCGAAGAAGCAGTGATCCTTACCCTAAAAGAATACAATCTTAAACCTGAACGCAGCCCAGGGGAGACCGGAGTGTGGCTGGATGTTGATACCCCGTACGCCAGGAAGATATGCGCCATGGGCGTAAGAGCCAGCCGCTGGGTCACAATGCACGGTTTTGCCCTTAATGTGAATGCAGACCTGGGTTATTTTGATCATATTATCCCCTGCGGAATCCGGGGGAAAACGGTAACCTCATTAAATGTCGAACTGGGTCGTAAAGAAGTAAATATGCAGGAGGTGGAACAAAAAATTTTAGGCCATCTTTCTCAATTATTTGAGGCTGAATTGGTTTCTTCGACTGCGAGGGTAGAATAGCATTAAATTCCAGGCACCAAATTCCAAGCACCAAATTCCAAGCAGCAAATTCCAAGCACCAAATTCCAAATTCCAATCCTATCAGTGGAGTGCAGGGTGAAAAAGCTTCTTCCCTTTTTTCAAGTGAAGGTGGATTGATTGGCTGGCAGGATCATCTTATTAAATCAGATTACCGGCCAATCAAGACGGAAGGGTTCTAGAGAAGGAGAAATTTTCTTCCAGTATTGAGTGAGAGTGGGGATGTTCCAAATTAATAGGGTCAAAACATCAAGCACAAAATTCCAAAAAAACAAGCACCAAATTCCA
>DATHWA010000386.1:0-4166 GCA_035461025.1 Gillisia sp.
GGATTTATCTGCATTAACATTATTTCCCCCGGAAACTACGATGAGATCTTTATTCCCATTTCCGGTAACATCGGCAAAGATTGCATCTGTGTCTTCAAATTCTGCATCAGTCGCGAAAGACGAATTTTTTACTTCTGTAAATTTCCCCGGAGATCTTTGTAGATATAAAGTTCCGGCTTGATTGCGGGCTCCACCTACATATACATCGTCATTACCGTCGCCATCAACATCGCCCACAGCCACAGCGGGGCCTTCCCGGGAGAGCATTTGGTAAATAAGTCCTTCATAATCAAAATCCACATAATTATCCTCGCGGTGGGCAAGGAAATTGTTTTCATGTTTCCCGAATAGGGGAGTAGATGCCGGGGGAAACCGGGGAATTACAAAATCTGCATTTTTTTGGTCCAACATAACCACCTGGTTTACTTGTAAGTCATATAACATCTGTGTTTGTCGGTTGGGCCAAATTACCTGGAGGGAATCTATCTTTTGAGCCTTCCCAAGTCCAAAGGTAAGTGCATAATCTATAGATGACTGAAAACCACGGGTAGGTATTAATTCCTGATAAATAATCTGGTCCTGCACATAAAGATTTACCCGGCTTCCAATTGCAAAAGTATTTTTTCCCTCACCTTTGAGGTTGACTTTAAGAAAATTATTTCCGGTCATTTTTTCAGAATTATTCCTGTAAACAGATAATTCCCCATTTACATTACTCACAATAAGGTCCAGATCTCCATCACCATCCAGGTCGCCGTATGCTGAACCATTGGAAAAACCGGGCTGTGATAAGCCCCATTCTTCTGCAACTGAATCAAATTTAAGATCACCCTTATTTTTGAAGGCGTAGTTCGAAATAGGAGTACTTGGCATCTGATTGAGAATAGAATCAAACTCTTTCTTTTTCCCGGTGAGTACCATATTTTGAAGGATGTCATTGGCAAAAAAGTCCATAAAATCCTGGTTAGTTAGATCGTGGTAAATACCGTTGCTCACAAATATGTCTTTGTACCCATCGTTATCCATATCAAAAATAAGAGCTCCCCAACTCCAGTCTGTTTCTGCAACCCCGCTATAAAATGCTATTTCAGAAAAGCTGTTATTGGTATTATTGAGTTGCAAAGTATTTTGCATGTACTGGTGGTAGAAATCATTATCCAGCTTGCGTTTATAAAGATCATAACGCTCAAAATCACTGGTGTTCTTAAGGCGTTCATCATCCTCCGGGAGCATATCTGTCACGAATATTTCCGGGTAACCGTCATTATTGATATCGGCCATATCTGCACCCATTGAGGATAGACTAAGATGAGATATATAATCCTTGATCTGTTCTTTAAAGGTGCCATCACCCTGGTTTATGTATCGGTAATCCCGTTCGTAAAAATCATTAGAGACATAAATATCCGGCAATTGGTCATTATTAACATCACCTATAGTAACACCAAGTCCAAAGCCAATAAGGCTGCCGTAAATGCCGGCTTCATCGCTTACATCTTCAAAGATGCCGTTGTTATTTCTAAGAAGTTTATCCCCACCACCTTTAAATACCTCCGGGAGATTCCAGTCCTCACTTCTCACATCTCTTTTATTTACATATCCAAGGCTGGAAACAGGTATAAAACTATTATTGAGTATATAAACATCGAGGTCTCCATCGCCGTCGTAATCAAAAAATGCGGCGTGAGTGGTAAACCCATCGTCATCAAGGTTATATTGTGCTGCGGCTTCAGTAAAGGTAAGATCCCCGTTATTGATAAACAGTTCATTTCTCCTGTCGTCACCCTCCACATTTCCTGCATTGCTCACATAAATGTCCAGCAGCCCATCGTTATTAATATCCACCATTGTCACCCCGGTTGACCAGGAACGGTTTCCTGCTGTACCTGAGGTCACGGTAATATCTTCAAATGTAAAATCACCTTTGTTAAGATAAAGCTTATTCTCTCCCATATTTGAAGTGAGGTAGACATCCGGTAATCCGTCATTATTAATATCTCCAATACCTACACCTGCTCCATTATAAAAATTTCTGTATTTAAAGATGTTGAAATCCTTTTCATTTCTTACTTCATTTATGAATTTAATGCCTGTCTCCTCACTATCCATTAAAGTGAACAGAAACTCTTTTTCCTCAACTTCCAGCTCAGGTTTTTTTTCATCCCCGGAACAGGACCAAAGAAATGTAAAGAAGGAAATTAAAACCAGGGTTTTATATGGAAAATAAGGTGCAAGAATAGGGGTGTTCATTATGAATTTGATGAATTATAATATCGTCTTAAAAAAGGACAATTTAAGAGAAATTTATGAAGGCTGAAATAAAAAAGGAGACTTAAAAAGCAACTACTTTTTAAGTCTCCTAATAAATTTAAAATTTTCTTTCTTACTAGTAACCTTCGTTCTGAACAAGGTTAGGATTGGAATTCAACGCTATGGATGGAATAGGGAATAAGTTCCTTGAATCATCTGTTGCGTCTTTAAATTCCCATGCTTCTGTAAATTTCCCGAATCTAATAAGATCCTGTCTTCTCCACATTTCGATGTAAAGCTCTCTTCCTCTTTCATCCAGCATATCCTGGTCTGTAAGTGATCCAAGAGGGGAAGCTTGTCTTAATTCCCTTAGTTCATTTACAAGTTCCAGGGCCGACGCTCCTCCAGATCCACCTCTCATAATTGCTTCTGCTTTCATTAAATGAGCATCTGCATACCTAAACAGGATCATATGCCCTGTATAGGCACCATTTGTTGGGTGATACTTAAGAACTCTTATCCCGGTGCGTTCATTGTTTCCAAGCAAACCGGGTAATTCTTTAGTGTAGTAAAGTGGATTTCCACCACGATCTTCTGCCATGCTTCCATCAAGCTTATAATTCTGTCCAAAAAGGAAACCTATTCCAATATCTGAACCGTCTATAAACCCGTCTTCATTATCATCTCTTCCACCGGCAAAGTAACCGTCTCCTTCACCTACACGTGTTCCCTCGTAAGGAACAAATCCTCTTCGCTCTTCCTGTCCTGCATCCGGGTGGTTGTGCTCAGGACTTCCTTCAAATAGGTCGTAAAACTCTGCAAGGGTAGCAAAACCATTCCAGCCACCACCTGTATTATCCGGTACTGTTTGGAAATAATGTAAACCGTTCCACATACGGGAACCAACCCCTGTATTTGTAAACCAAATTGTTTCAGAATCTACAGCAGGTTTGAAGATCTCAAAATACCCACTTTGCAGTCCAAAGCCAAATCCTGCAATTGCATCTACATGGTTCACAACCTCTGTCATATCTGCAGCAGCTGCTTCGGCATTATTTAAATAGACATGCTTGTTTAATAACATTTTTGCCATTAAATAATGTGCAGAAGCCTTGCTGGCAAAGTTTGCATCAGGTCCCGGTCCAGATCCCGGAAGTTCCGGTAATGCCTCCGTAAGGTCCTTCATAATAAAATCAAAAGCTTCGCTTCTTGTCATCACCCTTGGGTTTATAGAAGCCCCTTCAGTCACTTCCCTAAAAGGTACCTGTCCAAAAAGGTCCATTACCCAGTACATACTAAAAGCTCTTAAGAACTTAGCCTCTGCCAGTTGTTGGGCATTGGCGTTACTCTCTGGAGCAATGATTTCAGAAACATTAAAAACATTTCTGTTGTAAGCATTCCAGGTATTAAGGATAAACTGGTGGTTTGGATCCCAGGTATGCTGGTGGAGGGTTCTCCATAATCCATTATCACCCCAGTCTGTTCCACGGGTTGGTACCAGCATAGCATCAGAGGTTACCTCTTGCAAAGCAAAAAGGTTTTCCTGTGTATCCAGTTGCCCTCTTATTTGGTCATAGCTATTTACCAAAGCGCTGGGAACATCACTCACTCCGGAGAATCCTTCACCGGTATCCTCACGGAAAATAGAATCGGTCTCTTCGAGCTCAAGATCAGTACACGCTGTAAAACTCAGCACTGCTCCAAGCAAAATCGATGATTTAAAAAAATTAATTTTCATATTATTTTTTATTTATTAAAATGATACGTTAAGACCTAAAGTTACAGTAGTCGCTCTTGGATAACTGGTGTATTCTATCCCTGCTGTTGGGATGCCATTTAGAGACTTATCAGTATTAACCTCAGGATCCAGGCCGGAATACCCGGTAATAAGGAACAAGTTTTGTCCCGTTACACTT
>DATHWA010000387.1:0-10156 GCA_035461025.1 Gillisia sp.
CAGCACTACTTCCAGATAATAGGAAGAGACAGTTTCAAGGCAAATAAGCGATGCTCCATAAGAATGAGTGACATTCTATTCACCTTTCATAACTAACCAAAGCTAATTTCCCCCGCAGAAATCCTTTGTCCCCAGGAAAAGGTATACACAGGATGACAAAAATGACAGCTAAGGTTTTTATATCATTGTCCCTGCAGTAACTAATCTGCGTAATCCGCTTAACTCCATGTAATCCGAATTTTTCTGCACAAAAAAAGCTTCCATTCCTGGAAGCTTCATTTATAGTGTGGGCAATGAGCCCAGATAGCCACCGGAAAAACCCCTTACCCCACATTATAGGAATAAAAAAGCTGCCAGTCCAGGAAGCTTCATTTATAGTATGAGCTATGAGCCCCTATAGCCATCGGTGGAACCCCCGACACATTTTACTTAAAACAAAAAAAGCTCCCATTCTTGGAAGCTTTTTCTTTGGTGGGCAATGAGGGATTCGAACCCCCGACCCCCTCGGTGTAAACGAGGTGCTCTGAACCAACTGAGCTAATTGCCCTTTTTTCTTTCAAAAGAAAGGGATAAGTCATTAAAAAAGGCTTCCTTTTTTACAGGAAGCCTGTGGTGGGCAATGAGGGATTCGAACCCCCGACCCCCTCGGTGTAAACGAGGTGCTCTGAACCAACTGAGCTAATTGCCCGCTATCGCTTGATTGCGGATGCAAATATAGAGCACTTTTTCTTTTCAGCAAAGGTATTTTCAGAAAAAATTAAATTATTTCTGCCACTGTAAATGTGCTGCCACCAATATAGATTAGATCATCCTTCCTGGCCCGCTTCAATGCAGCTTCATAGGCCCGTGAAACCGAAGATATTACCTCCCCTTTCATCCCAAATTCCGCAGCTTTTTTAGCCAGGATTTCAGCATCCATCCCACGCGGGACATCCGGTTTGGTAAATAAGTAAGTGGCATCTTTTGGAAATAAAGGCAGGATTTTATCAAGATCCTTGTCGTTTACTACACCAAGAACAATGAATAACCGACTGTAAATTTCTTTTTGCAACTGTTTCATTACCCACTGCAAGCCTTCAGCATTATGAGCAGTGTCACAGATTACCCTGGGCTGTTCGCCTAGGACATCCCACCTGCCCCTTAAGCCTGTGTTCTCTTTTACTTTCCGCAGCCCCTGGACGATATGATCTTCTTTAATACCCCAACTTCGGTCTAACTTACCTATGGCCGATATTACCGTCTGGATATTCTTTTGTTGATAATCCCCCTTAAGATCGCACTCATAATTCTTTATGAATTCTTCTTCAGCAAAAAAGATCTTAGCGTTGTTCAGGGCTGCAGTTCCTATAAAAACCGGACTGGTTTCTTCACTTCGCTCCCCTATCACAACTGGAATTCCTTCTTTAATTATTCCCGCTTTTTCCACAGCGATTTCTGCAAGAGAATTTCCAAGCATCTGCACGTGGTCCATTCCGATGTTGGTGATCACAGAAAGTACAGGAGTAATAATATTGGTGGAATCCAGCCTGCCACCCAAACCTACCTCAATAACAGCTATATCAACTTCCTCGACGGCGAAGTGATCAAAAGCCATCCCTACTGTCATTTCGAAAAAGGACAGCTTATGAGAAGCTAAAAATTCTTCATTGTTCTCAATGAATTGTACAACAGTCTCTTCAGGGATTTCCCTACCGTTAATTTTGATCCTTTCCCTATAGTCTTTTAAATGGGGCGAGGTATATAACCCAACTTTAAATCCCGCTTCTTGTAAGATCGAAGCAAGCATGTGGCTGGTAGAACCTTTTCCGTTCGTTCCGGCTACATGTATAGATTTAAATTTTTTGTGAGGATTACCCAGGTGAGCAGCAAATTCCAGGGTGTTGGTAAGGTCTTTTTTAAAAGCATTGGCACCTATACGTTGGTACATTGGCAACTGCTGGAACATCCATTCAACAGTTTGAGAGTAATCCCGCACTTATTCAGATAATTTGAAGTTGTAGATAATTGTTCCAACCTGCCTGGAAGGAGCATTTGAATCGCTGTTGAAGCGTGTTGCCAGAGCCGCGCGTCTAGCGGGATCCAATAAACAAGCGGCACTATTGGTAGTACCTTTAACGCCAGGAGTAGCCTTCGTAACCTGCCCATTCTGGTTGACTTCTATTTGAACCACCACAAGGCCAGATTCATTACATTCCTGTACAAATCTTTCTTTATTTAGGGCACGACGTCCTCCAAGCCTGTAATTTCCGTCCCCGTCAAGACCAAGTCCATTGCCATAGTAGGCGCTGGCGCTGGGATCTCCGTCAGGGCTTCCTTTATCGCCGGCAACATTGTCGTTACCTTCACCGCCTGTCGCAGTGCCTTCACTACGTGGGCCGTTAAGAATACTGCTCAATGCATCTGTAGTTGATTTTTCCGGAGTAGGATCTGGTTTTGGCGCGGGAGGCACAGGCTTTGGCTCTGCAACTTTCTCCTGAACCACTGGTTTTTTCTCTGCTTTCTTTTCTATCACCGGGGCGTCTACAGTTTCCTGTGTCACCACCTCCTCCACCACCGGGTCCGGTTGTGAAGTCTGGGGGCTGGTAGTAGGCTGTGGAGCAGCTTTTACAGGTTCCGTTGGCTGTACATCGCCGGAACCCACTTCAGATGTTCCAAAGTTAATAGCAATTCCTTTTTCCGGTGGGGGATCCAAATATTGCATCCCTACAAATAACAACAAAAGAATAAGCAACACGTGCAGCACTACCGTGATGGTAAAAGATTTCTTCTCGTGTTTTGTGTTTAAAAAGCTCACTTCCTTAGTTGTTTCTTTTATTCGGGTTTAACCGCCAGGACGATCTTATACCTGTTCCTGTTTGCAATATCCATTACCTGTACGGCTCTTTCTATTGGCACTCCTTCTTCAGCCCTTAAAATAATGGTAGGATCATCCTCCCCTGCCAGTCTTTGCTTTAATGTACTTTCTAAAGCAGATTGACTAACTCTTTCATCATTTATATAAACCTGCAAGTCCTTTGTAATACTTACAGAAATATTCTGCACCGTAGTTGTCTTTCCTTTCGCCTTTGGCAAAATAAGGTCCAAAGCTTCCGGAGTTATGGCAGGCGACGTAAGCATGAAAAAGATCAATAACAGGAAAACAATATCTGTCATCGAACTCATACTGAAGTCCGCACTAACTTTATTTCTACTTCTTAAGTTCATATTAAGCAGGCTCGTTTAAGAGGTCTAAGAAATCTACAGCGGTAGCTTCCATTTGGTGCACTACCTTATCTGTTTTTACCACCAGGTGGTTATATCCAATATAAGCAATAATACCTACAATTAGGCCGGCTACTGTAGTCGTCATTGCAGTATAGATCCCTTCTGCAAGTAAGCCCATCTCTGCCTGCCCACTGCTGGTTGCCAGTTCATGGAATGCCAATACCATACCAATTACAGTTCCCAGGAACCCAATCATTGGAGCAGCACCTGCAATAGTTGCAAGAATACTTACATTCTTTTCCAATTTATAGACTTCCAGTCTACCGGCATTTTCAATGGCGGTATTTATATCTTCAAGAGGGCTTCCAATCCTGGAAATTCCTTTTTGCGTAAGCCTTGCAACAGGTGAGTTGGTTTGTGCACACCTAATTTTAGCCGATTCAATATTACCATTTAACACGCTGTCCTTTATTTGAAGCATGAAATTTTGATCTACCTCGGTGGCCGCCTTGATGGCAAACAACCTTTCAAAATAGATATAAACTGCCGCAAAAAGAAGCACAAATAAAATGGCAATTATGATCTGGCCACCCAGGCCTCCACTTAACATCAAATCAAATAACGAGAGGGTCTTCTCTTCTACAACCGGCTCCACCTCTTGGGCTCCCTGTGCCAGGTCATCTTGCTGAAAAAAGTATAGCATATAATAATTTAGGTTTTGTTATGTAACGTGAGTTTGTGGTTTTAATTGTAAAAGTAATCTATTATACCAATTGTTTTAACGCAATTTCAAAAGCGGTCTTACTAATGTCTTTTTTTGAGCTGTTATGGTCAAATGTATTTTGTATCGCATTGCGTATTGTCATAGAGGTATCATTAAATATAGCCTCATCTGTCATTTGAACCCGGCGCTCCATAAAATAAGCAAAAACCCTGGCCAGTCCACAGTTTGCGATGAAATCCGGGATCACGCTAACGCGCTCATCTGTATACTCCATCACTGGACCAAAAAAGATCTCTTTATCTGCAAAAGGCACATTTGCACCAGAGCTTATAACTTCCAGTCCACCGCTTATTAAGCGTTCAATTTGATCCTTTGTCACCAACCTTGATCCTGCACAGGGAGCAAAAATATCAGCATTTAGGTCCCATATTTTATCATTGATTTCCTCAAAAGGGATAAGATCGGGATGACTTAAGGTATTTCCTTCTTTATTAAGGAACAGTTCCTGTATTTCTTCAAAGCTGTAGCCATCCTCATTAATAAGTCCTCCTACCCGGTCTATTATCCCAATGATCTTAACCCCCATTTTGGAAAGATAGAAAGCCGCGGCAGAACCTACATTTCCAAAACCCTGAATTATAGCCTTTTTGCCTGCTACTTCTCCTCCATAAATTCCATAGTAATGCTTTACAGCTTCAGCAACTCCATAGCCTGTAACCATATCTGCCACCGTATATTTCCTTGTAACATCCGGGGAATAGGTGGAGTTTTCAAGAACCTTGATCACTCCCTGGCGAAGTTGTCCAATTCTGTTGATCTTATCGGCTTCGGTAGGGTGAAAATGACCGGTAAAAACTCCCTCTTGCGGATGCCATACCCCACAATTTTCAGTAATAGGAATAACCTCGTGGATCTCATCTACATTCATATCGCCTCCGGTTCCGTAATAACTCTTCAGCAAAGGGGAAACAGCTTTATACCAGCGTTCCAAAACACCTTTTTTCCGTGGATCTGCAGGGTCAAAGTTTATCCCGGATTTGGCACCACCAATCGCTGGGCCGGAAACCGTGAACTTCACCTCCATTGTCTTAGCCAGGGAAAGCACTTCATTCATATCAAGGCCTTTTCTCATCCTGGTACCACCACCGGCAGCTCCACCTCTCAAAGAATTGATCACCGTCCAGCCCTCTGCATCTGTCTCGGGATCTTTCCAGTTAAAAACTATTTCAGGCGCCTTGTTTTCATATAAATTCAGTAAATCTTTCATTGGTTTTTTTCTATAAATTATAATTGCTGCACGAAAACTTCAGCAGCAATGAAATATGATCATTTTGATTGGTCGCAAATATAAAAAACTATTAAGCCTCAATTGGGAAAATTTCAAATATTTAAGGTTCAAATATCTTTCCGGAACTATGGTCGCGCCGGGCTCCGGTAACACCGCTCAGGACATTCACCTCGTCTCGTAATCGCAATACTCCTAATAGCCCAAAAATAAGGGCTTCTTTATAATTAATAATTTCTTCTGAAGGTTTTATGATCTTCACCCGTGTGGCATCCTGAATAAGCTCCATTAAATAATCATTGAAACAGCCACCTCCCGTTACCAGCATTTCTGAAGTGGGATCATTATCCAAATTAATGGCTATTTGTTTGGAAATATGCCTGCTGAAGGTATTCAGTATTCCGGGTATGTCATCTTCATACTTCCGAAGAATTGGCAACACTTCTGAGTTCACCCATTCTATACCCAGGGATTTCGGAGGTCTCTTTGAATAGAAGGGTAATCCCTCCAAATCCTGAAGCAGTTTCTCGTTCGGCTTTCCGGATGCAGCAAACCTTCCGCCCTCATCGTATTCCATCCCTAATTTTTCAGCATAATAATTCAGGACGGTGTTAACTGCACAGATATCGTACGCAAGTCTGCCACCGGGAACTTCGGTTGAAATATTTGCAAAACCTCCAAGGTTGAGGCAGTACTTATACTCCGGAAATAGCAATTGATCGCCAATAGGCACAAGAGGAGCACCCTGCCCTCCAAGTTCCACATCCTGCACCCTGAAATCGCATACCACTTTATGATGAAGGAGCTGTGCCAGCAATTCTGAATTTCCTATTTGCAGGGTATAACCGTTCTCCGGCTCATGTTTTATAGTGTGGCCATGACTGCATACAGCATCCAATCCCTGAATATTCTTCTCTGCTATAAATTTGTTGATCACCCCTGCCAGATACTTTGTATAAGAAATATCGAATTTCTGAAGCTTTTCAGTATCCCAATCAATAGCTTTAGAGAGCTCGCTTTTCATAATTGTAGGATACGCAATAGTATCTGCAACTTCTATTTTAAACTTCCAGGTATCTTCCAGACTAAAATGTACAAGGGCCAGGTCAATTCCATCGAGGGAGGTGCCGGACATTACCCCAAGCACAATAAATTCGCTTTTTTTCATATTCGTAAAAATAACCATTCTTAATTGAATATTAGGCACCAAAAAACTACCTTTGCACAGGAAAAATTTTGATTTTATAACATATACAGCCAATGGATTTTAAATTAACAGAAGAGCATATAATGATTCGCGATGCCGCCAGGGATTTCGCAAAAAATGATTTACTGCCCGGGGTAATTGAAAGAGATGAAAAACAGGAATTCCCAAAAGAGCAGGTAAAGAAGATGGGAGAGCTTGGTTTTCTTGGAATGATGGCCTCTCCGGAATATGGAGGGGGTGGTATGGATACCGTTTCTTACGTGCTTGCAATGGAAGAGATCTCTAAGATAGATGCATCTGCATCTGTTGTGATGTCTGTAAATAATTCACTGGTTTGCTGGGGTCTTGACACCTACGGGAATGAGCAACAAAAAGAAAAGTATCTTTCCAAACTTACTACAGGGGAAAAACTTGGCGCCTTCTGTCTTTCTGAACCGGAAGCCGGAAGTGATGCTACTTCACAAAAGACCACTGCAATAGATAAAGGAGACCATTATATCCTTAACGGAACCAAAAACTGGATCACCAATGGTAATTCTGCCGACTATTACCTGGTAATTGCTCAAACAGACCGGGAGAAAAAACATAAGGGCATCAATGCCTTTATAATTGAAAAAGGCTGGGAAGGGTTTGACATAGGAGTTAAGGAAAACAAACTTGGAATTCGTGGGAGCGATACCCATTCCTTGCACTTTACAGATGTGAAGGTGCCAAAAGAAAACAGGATTGGGGAAGATGGCTTCGGATTCAAATTTGCGATGAAAACCCTTAGCGGCGGTAGGATAGGAATTGCTGCTCAGGCTTTAGGAATCGCTGCAGGAGCTTATGAACTTGCATTGGAATATTCTAAAGTACGTAAGGCATTTGGAACTGAGATATGTAACCACCAGGCAATCGCGTTTAAATTGGCAGACATGCATACTTCTATTGAAGCAGCAAGAATGCTGGTAATGAAGGCAGCAGTAGATAAGGACAATGCAGAAAATTATGACCTTTCCGGTGCAATGGCAAAATTATATGCCTCCAAAGTTGCAATGGATGTAAGTGTGGAAGCTGTACAGGTTCACGGCGGGAATGGATATGTGAAGGAATATCACGTTGAACGATTGATGAGAGATGCGAAAATTACGCAGATCTATGAAGGAACTTCAGAAATTCAAAAGATTGTGATCTCAAGGAGCATTTTAAAGAAATAAGGGGCACAACCAAAATAATTAACGAAAAACAGCCTTACGAGGCTGTTTTTTTATGGGTAAGTTTTAAAAAATTATATATTATTTACTGACGCCCCCATCTTATATAGGGGGTGTTCAAAAAATTGTTCAAAAACCGAATTTTTCTGCATATTGTTATTATAGACCCCAGGCCAGGTGGTCATAATAAGAAATTCATAAATTGAGCACCTCCTAATTCCGAATTTATTAAATTATTGCACTTCAATTCTTTTTAATGCATTTTTATCACATTAATCATATTTTCGTTTCATTATATTCATATAATCACATATTTTTGTAAAAATCACACAAAAATATTTTATGAAACCAAAGCAGCAGGGGCTTTATTCCCCGGAATTTGAACATGATAATTGTGGAGCAGGCTTCATTTGCAATTTGAACGGAAAAAGAACTAATGAAATTATTCACAAGGCCCTTGACATTCTGGTGCGCCTGGAACACCGGGGAGCGGTTAGTGCAGATGGAAGGACCGGAGATGGGGCTGGAATTCTAATAGAAATTCCACATTCCTATTTTAAAAAGGTGTGTGATTTTGAAATCCCGGAATCAAAAGAATACGCAGTAGGAATGGTTTTCTTACCACCATCTTCCAACCAAAGAAAAATTGTCCAGGAAGCTTTTGAGAAACAGATCCTACGGCAGGGCTTAAAACTAATTGGATGGAGGGAAGTTCCCGTAGATCACACTTGCCTGGGAAGCATTGCGGCGCTCACAGAGCCAAATGTTCAGCAAATATTTATTGGCAAAGGCGAAGACATATCCTCAAAAGAGTTTGATGGAAGATTATTTACTGCCCGGAAAATTGCCGAGCATAAAGTGGAAGCTTCAGAATTATCTGAATCCAAATATTTCTACGTTTCCAGCTTATCAACTAATACTATTATATATAAGGGCCTTTTAATGCCGGAAGATATAAATGTTTACTATCGGGATCTTGACGATCCGGACCTTGTTACTAAACTCGCTCTGGTACATCAGCGTTTTTCCACTAACACTTTTCCAAGCTGGGATCTCGCGCAGCCATTCCGCTACATGTGCCATAACGGTGAAATAAATACACTTCGCGGAAACCTGAGCAGAATGAAGGCCCGGGAGGAGCTTTTTAAGTCTGATTTATTAGGAGATTATATACAAGAGATCACTCCTATTACTGCTGAAGGAAAATCTGATTCCGCTTCAATGGATACCGTTCTGGAATTATTACTTCATACCGGCCGTTCCCTCCCCGAGGCGATCATGATGATGGTACCCGAAGCCTGGGAGAAGAATCCTATGATGACTGAAGATAAAAAAGCCTTCTATGAATTCAACTCCTGTATCATGGAGCCCTGGGATGGACCGGCTTCTATCCCGTTTACAGACGGAAATTATATAGGTGCTTTACTGGATAGGAATGGCCTTCGCCCCTCACGTTATACACTTACCAAAGACGGTTATGTGATAATGGCTTCAGAAACCGGTGTTATTGAAATTGAACCTGAGAATGTAGAAAGACACGGCCGTCTCGAACCCGGAAGGATGTTCCTGGTAGATATGAATGAGGGAAGGATCATTGAAGATGAAGAAGTAAAAAGCAAGATAGTTGCAGAAAGACCTTACCGAAAATGGCTCGACGAGAATTTGCTTCCGTTAGCTGAAGTTTCTTACACCGGGAATAAATGCCCGATAGAAAATATAGATTTCAAAACCCGCCAGAAACTTTTTGGTTATACACTGGAAGACATAAACACCATCATTGCTCCTATGGCCCAACTGTCTAAAGAGGCGATAGGGTCTATGGGATCTGATATTCCACTGGCAGTACTTTCAGATAAGCCGCAACTCCTGTTCAATTATTTCAAGCAATTGTTCGCACAGGTTACAAATCCGCCTCTCGACGGTATTCGGGAGGAGATAGTTACAGACATTAGCCTTTCCATAGGTGAGGATAAGAATCTATTTGACATTGTTCCTGAACACGCGAGGAAACTAAGGATCCAGAATCCTGTGATATCCAATGAGGACCTGGATAAGATCAAAAGCATTGACCGCCCCGGCTTTAAGGCAGCTTCCATTTCTATGCTTTATGAAGCCGAAAAAGGAATGAACGGTTTGGAAGAGCGCCTGGATGAAATGATCCATGAAATAAACAAAGCGGTAGACGATGGGTGCAATATCATCATTTTATCTGACAGGAATGTGAGTGAAAACCTTGCTCCTATTCCCTCTCTCCTTGCCTGTTCTTACGTGCATCATACAGTAAAAAAACACAAAAGGAGGTCTTCTTTTGGGATCGTTATAGAATCTGCAGAACCACGGGAAGCACATCATTTTGCTCTTCTCTTTGGTTATGGTGCAAGTGCAATTAATCCTTACCTGGTAAATGAGATCATCTATGACCTGGTAAATACCAAAGAAATCGAGGTTCATAATCCCGAAGAAGCGGTGCAGAATTTTAATACTGCAATTGGAAAAGGTATTATCAAGATCATGAACAAGATTGGTATCTCTACATTACATTC
>DATHWA010000388.1:0-3956 GCA_035461025.1 Gillisia sp.
CCTTCAGATTTCTCTTCCCGGGCACGATCTCTTTCGGCTGCTACTTCCTCCCAATTTTGGAACGAAATGGTTTCAGATATATGCAGCGGCAGTTCTTCAGTAGAAACATCAGCGTGTAAAGAATGTAAAATATCCCTTCTTTCAGCATAAGGTCTTTCGCGAATATCCTTTCCTTCCCACTCAAGCACATCATAAGCTTTCAGGATCACCGGGGTTTTCTTCAGCAATGCTTTTGATACATTCTTGCGACCAATACGGGTTTGCAGATCATTAAAAGTGCCGATAGCCCCTTCAGGAAATGGCAGAATCTCGCCGTCTATCACTGTGCCGTTGGGAATGGCCGACTTAAAAACCTCGAATTCCGGGTATTTATCGGTCACCAGCTCCTCGCCCCTGCTCCACACAAACAGGTCATCGTTGCGAATGATCACCTGGCTACGGATCCCGTCCCACTTATGCTCTGCCGCCCAGTCACTCACCTCCCCAAGCTCCATCACTTCCCCTTCAATTGCATAGGCCAGATAAAAAGGATAAGGTTTAGAGAGGTAATCGTCCTCATTCTTTTCCAACACCAATTGATTGAAGGAAATAGTCTGTGGATCCCAGTTTCCCATTAGTTTATAGGCCAAAATATCCTCCTCTATTCCCGTGGCTTTTGAAAGGGAACGAGTCATCAATTTCTGACTCACCCCAATTCGGAAGCTCCCGGTAATAAGCTTACTGAAAACAAATCGCTCGTAATAATTAAGATGGGTCCAGTTATCAAATAAATATGCTTTCTTTTCTTCTTCAGATTTTGTTTTCAGCGCAATAATTTCCTCCAGGAATTGGGTAAGACTCTTTTCTGAAACGGCTTCAGAAACAGGGATTACCAGGGCGATTGTTTCAGCTAAATCTCCGACGATATGATAAGATTCTTCAAATAACCAAAGCGGAATATTGGAAAGTTCAGAAGCCCAGTTGCGCAGTAATGTAGTGTTTACGGGGCGGGGCGGCCTGCGATGGGACAGGATCGCTATTGCCCAAACCTTATCCCTGTCCGGCGCCTCCTGGAAATATTTTGTAAGCGCCTCCACCTTCAAGGTGGTCTTATTGGTACTGTCCAGGGTCCTGATGAGTTCTGCAAATCTTTTCATAATCCTTTGGCTGCTTCTATTGCTTTTAACTCAATTTCCCAGGTTTATCTTTTTCTTTTACCGCAACTGCTTTTTCCTCGTCCGGCACCAGCTCATCTGTACTTTCAGCTTTGCTTTCCATCTCGCCCAACTCTCCTTCATACTGGGTTTCTTCTGTGCGGGCATCGTAACCCTGTTCGCAGAGATATCTGGAAAAAATATCTGTATACCCGTGGGTGCATATCACTTTTTCACAGCCAGTTTCATTTATCGCCTTCAACAATTCCTGCCAGTCGCAGTGATCGCTAAGCACAAACCCTTTATCGATCGCCCTTCTTCTCCTGGCACCCCGAAAAGCCATCCATCCGCTGGCAGAAGCAGTTACATACGGCACCATTTTCCTTAACCATGGCGTACCATGGGCACTTGGCGGCGCGAGAACAAGGTTTCCTTTGAGCTCGTCTTTTGTAGTCTCACGGGTTACCCTGGTAGTTTCGGGAAAGTCTATCATTGGTCGCAAAACTTCGGTCATATTTTCAATGGCCCCGTGAGTGTATATCTTTCCTATTGCTGGATCAAGATATTTCAGCAGTCGTTGAGCTTTTCCAAGTGAATATCCGAAAAGAACAGAAGTACGACCATCCTGCTTGTTTTGCTCCCACCAATTATTGATATCGGCCATCACTTGTGCTTGCGGAGTCCATTTAAAAGCGGGAAGGCCAAAAGTACATTCAGTAATAAATGAGTGACATTTCACAGGCTCCCAGGGAACCGCCACCCCGTCATCTTCCAGCTTATAGTCTCCTGTAAAAACCCATATTTCCCCTTTATATTCCACCCGTATTTGGGAAGAGCCAATAATATGGCCTGCAGGGTGAAGTGAAAATTTTACCCCCTGAATGCTAAAGCTCTCATTCCAATCCTTTCCTGTTACCTGGATATCTCCAAGACGGTGTTTAATAATAGGCACATTGGAATGGTGGGTGATATATTTTTTATGGCCCCAACGGGAATGATCTGCGTGACCGTGAGAAATGATGGCGTTGTCCACCGGCTTCCAGGGGTCAAGGTAAACATCTGCCCGGGTGCAGTAAATTCCTTTATCATTAAAGATCAATAATGGCGGGGTCATTCATAGTTTTTTTCTAAAATGAAGTTAGGTATTTTGAGAGTGGAGAAAAAAGGATTAAGAAAAGATTAGCGATTGGAAAAAGCGGGTTTTCCTGATAATTTTCATATTTTTCGGCTGGACGAATTAGTATATTTGTCTCATAAAATACAATATCATGGCAATTTCAGATCTATATGGCTCAGGAGAGCATTTACGTAACTTAGGACATTTTGCAGCAATTGTAAGTCTTGCTACGGTTAACGGGGAACTTAACAAACACGAGCAGGCAATGCTGGAACGCTTCGCCCGCAAACTTGATATTACAGAAGATGAATATTTAAGGATTCTTGATAAACCTACAGATTATCCTATCCACCCAAATAATACTTATGAAGGAAGGCTGGAAAGATTACACGACCTGTTCACCATCATTTATTCTGACGCACAGGTGGATGAGGACGAAATGAGGTTGCTAAAGAAATATGCAATTGGGATAGGTTTTTCATCTACAGTTGCCGACCATTTGATAAAAAGGTCCGTACAGATCTTTAGCGGTAAATTAAGCTATGATGATTACCAGTTGTTAATGGACAGGAAATAATTATTCCTCATATTTCGCCATAAATTCTTCGGCCTTTTCTACCATTTTTTTACTTCCGCAAAAAATTGGTGATCTCTGGTGTAATTCTGTAGGCTTTATCTCCAGGATTCTACGAAAACCGTCTGTTGCCTTTCCGCCGGCCTGCTCCACGATATAAGCCATAGGATTACATTCATACAAAAGCCGTAGTTTTCCATTGGTGGCAGTTGAGCTCTTTGGATAAATAAAGATCCCGCCTTTGATCATATTCCTGTGAATGTCACTCACCATAGATCCTATATATCTTGAAGTGTAAGGCCTGTCATCTTTCTCTTCCTGACAATATTTGATGTAATCCTTTACACCCTGCGGAAAGTGCACATAATTTCCTTCATTGATGGAATATATCTTTCCAGTTTCCGGAAATTTCATATCCGGGTGGGACAGATACCAGGAGCCCAGGGCCGGGTTAAGCGTAAAGCCGTTCACCCCTCGTCCCGTTGTATAAACAAGCATAGTGGAAGTACCGTAAATTATATATCCTGCAGCCACCTGATTGTTTCCTGCCTGAAGGAAATCTTCAATTGTAGCCGGAGTTCCAATTGGTGTAACCCTTCTATAAATAGAGAAAATTGTTCCAACAGATACATTAACATCTATATTCGAGCTCCCGTCCAGCGGATCAATTAGCACTACATATTTATTTTGATGGTCGCCATTACAACCTGCAATAGTTATAAAATCATCATTTTCTTCTGAAGCAATCCCACAAACTATTTCCCTGTTGGTAAGAGTTTGTATAAAAGTTTCATTAGCCATCACATCCAGCTTTTGCTGGTCCTCTCCCTGAACATTTGTTTCCCCATAGGCCCCAATAATATCCACAAGCCCCGCCTTATTCACCTCATGGTTCACCACCTTGGCAGCAAGCCTTATGGAATTGATCAACCTGGAAAGCTCCCCGGATGAGTAGGCAAAGTCTGCCTGGTTTTCTATAATGAATTCACCTAAAGTCTGATTTCTTTTGGGCATTTTTTGGTTGTTTGTTTTTCGCGTGGTAAAATTATTCAAATATTTAAGTTACTACAACGTTTTCGTGTTTATTATAAATTTAAGGTTCCTTATTTTTGAAACAATTAACATACCTATG
>DATHWA010000389.1:0-3160 GCA_035461025.1 Gillisia sp.
TCGGTCATAATAAATGTTAATTTAGTTTGTAAATTTAGAGGAATCAGAATGGAAGTTACAATTCATTAACATATGTTTCACGAATTAATTAATTTATTTTATCCAAGGTTGTGTAACATATGCGAGAATGAACTCGTGAAAAATGAACCTGTAGTTTGCTCAGGTTGTTTACACGAACTTCCGGTGACCACCTACCATCTAAACAACGAAAACCCTGTAAAAAAAGTATTTTATGGGCGGGTAGACGTTGAAAATGCAACCGCACTGCTCGAATTTCATAAAAAAAGCATTGTCCAAAAATTGATCCATCAGCTTAAATATAAGGGACAACAGGATATAGGAACTTTCCTTGGAAAATGGATGGGTACCCAAATGCAGCAAAGCAATAATTTCAAAGGGGTAGAAATGGTAATTCCGGTCCCTCTTCACAAAAGGAAATTAAAGCAACGAGGTTATAACCAGGTGGAAAAATTTGGCAGGGAAATAAGCCATGCTCTACTAGTGCCATATAATGATACCGCTTTAATAAAAAGCTCCTTTTCTACAACTCAAACAATTAAGGCCAGGCTGGCTCGTTGGGGTAATATGGAAGAAAGCTTTATTCTTGCAGATCCTGCAGTTGTAACTAATAAACATGTGCTCCTGGTAGATGATCTCATCACCACCGGTGCAACTTTGGAAGCATGTTCCAACATTCTTAAAGAGGCCGGAGGTGTTAAAATAAGTATAGCCACAATGGCCATAGCAGGCTAACAATGGAAAATATTGTTTCTTTGCATCTCAATTCCGGAATTAAATGAAATATAGTAGTAAGTTTTTATTTTTGCTCATTTTAATTTTCACTTTAGCGCAATGTGCAAAAAGAGGCACCCCCACCGGAGGGGAAATTGATACAGAACCTCCTAAATATATAAGAGCCAGCCCAGAGAATTATTCCACCAATTTTAGCAGGGATGAAATAAGAATTCATTTTGATGAGTATATAAAACTGGAAAAACCCCAGGAACAATTGATCATCTCACCCCCTATGGACCCAAAACCGGAAATTACACCTATGGGTTCCCCACAAAAATATATAAGGATAAGGGATCTGGATACGCTGGAAGAAAATACCACTTACGTTTTTAATTTTGGAAATAGTGTAGTGGACAATAATGAAGGTAACCCCCTGCCTTTCTTTAAATATGTTTTTTCAACAGGTAGCTATATTGACTCTTTAACAGTAACGGGAACTGTAAATGATGCTTTATTGAAGGAACCGGAGTCTTTTATTTCGGTCATGTTGTACGAAAGGGATGAGAATTTTACAGATTCGCTGGTTTACAAACAACCTCCCCGATATATCACAAACACCCTTGATAGCCTAAAGACCTTTGAACTTACAAATCTCAAAGAGGGAACTTACCAACTGGTAGCCATTAAGGACCAAAACAACAATTATCGTTATGACCCGGGCAGGGAAAAAATAGCGTTTATAGAACAGCCAATAACTGTGCCTACAGACACCACATATAACCTGGTACTTTTCAGAGAAATTCAGGAATTCCAGCCGGAAAGACCAAAACAACTGGCAGGTAATAAATTGTTGTTGGGTTACAGGGGGAGAGCTATCCCAGACAGCCTTAGAATAGAACCAATAACCCCGGTACCGGCAGATTTTGATTACAAATTCACCCGGGTTCCGGAAAAAGACAGCTTGCATGTTTGGATCAAGCCAACCCTTGAGCTGGACAGTTTGCAATTTAAACTAATCTCACAAAACAGGGTGGATACTTTGCTCACCAGAATCACAGAAATGGCAATAGATACAATGCAAATCACCCCGGAACCTTCCGGCAGCCTGGATTTTGGGAAAAATATTATTTTACGAAGCACCACCCCTCTAGAGGCACAGAACAGTGAAAGGATTAGCGTAATGGACAGAGATTCCGTAAATGTTGAATTCACTACAGAACTGCGTGCAGATAATTCAGTTGCTGTAATTTTTCCCAAGGAGGAAAGTCAGACATACAGACTTGTCGTTCTGCCTGGAGCACTTCAGGATTTCTATGGGACCAGCAATGACACTATCCAGCGATCTTTTAAAACAAAAGCTTATTCAGAATACGGGAATGTCACAGTCAATCTTCAAAATGTGGCTCATTTTCCAATCATCGTTCAGCTTACAGATGAGAAAGGTGTGGTGCAGGCTGAAAAGTACTCTACTGCAGAAACCAGCGTAAGGTTTGACTACCTTAACCCCGGCAAATTCCTGCTTCGGGTGATCTATGACCGGAATGAAAACGGCGTATGGGACACGGGAAATTATCTGGAAAAAAGACCTCCTGAGGAGATCATATATTTACCGGAAGTGTTGGATGTAAGACCTAATTGGGATGTTAATCAGCCTTTTATTTTATAGTAAAGGAATCCCGATCCTGCAAAAATTTTAATTTCTCACGGGTTTCCATTAAACTTTCCCTGTCAAGGGATACTACCTCTGTAAATTCCTCACTGCGACTATTATCAAGGAGACTTTTACCAAGACAATCATAGACCGCAGTGTGCCCGTTATACCGGTAATCATTTCCGTCATTTCCGGTGCGGTTTACCCCAATGCACCAGGTCATATTCTCTATTGCACGGGCCTGTAAAAGGACATCCCAGGCATTTATTCTGGTTTCCGGCCAATTGGCAACATAGATCAATAGATCATAATCTACCGTATTTCTCGCCCATACAGGGAAACGCAGATCATAACATATTAAAGGACATATTTTCCAGCCTTTGTATTCTACTATAAGTCGTTCTTTACCCGCGGTATAGGTCTGGTCTTCTTTAGCCAGGGTGAACGTATGTTTTTTATCATAGGTTTTATATTCACCATTTGGAAAAATAAAATATAGCCGATTATAATAATTCCCGTCCTCTTTTACAATTACGCTTCCGGTTATTGCGGCGTCACGCTTTGTGGCAATATTTTTCATCCACTTAAATGCCTCTCCTTCTATTTCTTCAGCAAGTGGCTCAGCATTCATTGAGAACCCGGTGGTAAACATTTCCGGGAGAATTATAAGATCTATCGTTTCCTCAATTGCATCAATTCTTTCAGAAAAGATCTCCAGATTTTTTTGAATATTTTCCCAGGCAAGGTCCACCTGGATCACAGCAACTTTCAATT
>DATHWA010000390.1:0-7206 GCA_035461025.1 Gillisia sp.
TACGATTGAAACAACCTACGAAAAGTTAAAAAAGAACTACCCCTTTATAAAACCCATTAATCCCGATGGTATTGAAGGAATTAATATAAAGGAAGATGTGGTTTACAGAACCCTTGGTAAACGGGAATTAAAAGTCGACATATATTATCCCAAAGCCACTGGAGATCAACTAAAACCTGCTGTATTATTGATACACGGCGGAGGATGGGTGTCAGGAAGTAAAGAGAATCAGCGGCCAATGGCCAAAAGGTTGGCGCAGGAAGGGTTTGTAGCGATAACTGTAGAGTACAGGTTAAGCCGGGAGGCACCTTATCCTGCAGCGGTAATAGATATTAAAGCAGCGTTGGACTGGATAAAAAGAAATGCAGCTGAATATGATTTGGATGAAAATAAGGTCGCCTTATTAGGTGCTTCAGCCGGTGCTCAACTGGCTACTTTGGTTGGGGTGACTCCCGGAATAAGCATTTACAGAGTAATTGATTTTGAGATCTTAGATGAGGTGCAGGCCATTGTTAATATTGACGGGATCGTTTCCTTCATTCATCCCGAGGCAGAAGAAAGCGAAATAGCCGGGCTTTGGCTGGGTGGTTTGAAATTTGAAAATCCAGCTATTTGGAAAGAAGCTTCTCCCCTTGAATATGTTAATAAAAATACACCGCCCACAATCTTCATAAACAGTGCCCAGCCCCGGTTTCACGCGGGTAGGGATGATATGATCAAAATATTGGATTCTTCCGGAATTTACAATGAGGTTCATACAATCCCCAACACACCTCATTCCTTCTGGCTGGTTCACCCCTGGTTTGAACCTACATTGAATTATACAGTGGATTTTTTGAATAAGGTTTTTAAAAAGTGATCCTTGTTCATAGCTGGGTTCTTTCATATTCATATCGCAAAAATTGCTAAAAATTCCCCCGGAAAGAAGGATTCTCCCCCTAAAGCTTAAGGCACCCCCGTCTTTTGTAAAAATTTACTTTTTTATGTTCTTGAAAAGTTATAGATTGTAATCGATTACATTAATTTAAATTGATGCCATGAAAAGGCTTTAATCACTCGTTTCGTTTAATGAAATAAAGGAATTGCCGGCCAACAAATGAATATGAATAACATGAAACTATATTTAAAATTTATACTTTTTTCTTTCCTTCTTTTACCCCTCATAGCTTTTCAGGGCTGTAAAACCGAAAAGAATACCGGAGACATCCCGCCGGTTGATAAAACTGAAGTTACATATTCCACCTGGATGGCAGATTCTGAGATCAACCGAAATCCGGAGGGGTGGACGCTGGATTTCAATCAAAAACCCAAATGGGAATATACACACGGGTTGATCATGACTTCAATGGAGAAATTATATGAGGCCACGGGAGAGGAAAAGTACCTTGATTACATTAAAAATTTTGCTGAATTTATGATCGATGAAAAGGGGGTCATTAAAACCTATAAACAATCAGATTATAATATTGACAGGGTCCAGGGCGGAAGATTTTTAATTGGATTATACGAAGAAACCGGGGAGGAGAGATACAAAATCGCTCTTGAAGAATTAAGACAGCAAATGAAGGAACATCCCCGAACATCGGAAGGGGGTTTTTGGCATAAAAAGATCTATCCATCACAAATGTGGTTGGATGGGCTATATATGGGGTCAACTTTTCTGGCCCGTTATGCCCATGCTTTTAAGGAGCCTGAACTTTTTAATGATGTGGCAAATCAATTTTATCTCATGGATAAATATGCCTACACCCCCGAAACCGGTTTATACCACCATGCCTGGGATGAAAGCAGAGAACAAAGATGGGCAGATCCTGAAACCGGACTTTCCTCCAATTACTGGGGGAGAAGTATAGGCTGGTTTAGTATGGCAGTTGTAGATGTACTGGATTATTTTCCGGAGGACCATCCCAAAAGGGATAGTCTTATTGCCATAGCACAAAAGATCGCAGAGGGAATAGTTCGATACCAGGATGAAGAAACGGGAGTTTGGTACCAGGTTCTTGATCAGGGGACCCGCGAGGGGAATTACCTTGAAGCCTCGGCTTCCAGTATGTATGCTTATTTTTTGCTCAAAGGGGTAGAAAAAGGGTATCTGGATCCAAAATTCCGGGATGCCGGTATTAAAGCTTATGAAGGGATTATTGACGAATTTATAAGAAAAGATAAAGATGGCGGAATTAGCCTTACCAGAGTCAATGGGGTTGCAGGTTTGGGTGGAGATCCATACCGTGACGGTTCTTATGAATATTATATTAATGAGATCATTCGGGATAATGATCCAAAGGGGGTAGGCCCTTTTATACTTGCTTCCCTCCAATATGAATTTTTACAGAAGTAATTTATCATGATGTTTTCAAAAATTAAATTCAATACAACACTTGTTCTCCTTGCATTAACCTCCTCGGTACTAATTTCCTGTAAAGAAAATTCCGAAGAAAGTGGGTCAACGATAGAACCTCTTGAAAGTTCCCCAATGGAAACAAAAACTTATGCTGAAATTGCAGTAAAAAAAGGAGGGGAATGGCAAGGGAAAGAATATGTTGGAGGCACATTTGAAAATGTAAATGAACTAACCCTTCCCAAAGGCCATACAGATCATTCTTATTACATAAGGTATGAAGGTCCGGGATGGGAAAATTCCCAGGTAGGGTACAGGTTGTACCTTGACTGGAGAAATGCCATAGATATTTTTGGTAAAAAGACAGATACTATGGTGCTGTCCAGAGTGGGTCTGGATGGGTTTGATTCTTACCATGAGATGGCGCCCTGGGGTATGGACATCCTAAAAGCAGGAAAATCCCTGGGGATTGGAAGTTATGGGAGGTTCATAAATGATTCTGTAGCTAAATTCAGGAATGTTCAAAATACCCGGGCACAAATATCAAACTCAGACTCCAGATCTGAAGTTCAGATCACATATAACGGCTGGAACACCGGAACCGATACCATTGATTTAGTATCTACCCTTACTATTTATCCCGAAGATCGTTTTACCAGGGTAAAACTCAAACCTTCCACCCTACTGGAAGGTTTGACTACGGGAATAGTGAAATTTGACAATATTGAACTTGTACAAAAGAAAAGTACCAATGGAAACTGGGGTTATATTGCAACTTATGGAAATCAGACCTTGGTAAGTGATGAGGACAAGTTGGGAATGGCCATTTTCTATAAGGTAAGCGATGTTAAAGAAGTCAAGGCAGGACCACACGATCATTTGCTGATTTTTAAAGCTTTAGATGAACCTGTGACTTATTATTTCCTCGCAGCCTGGGAGCAGGAGCCAAACGGTATAAAAACAAGCGAGAGTTTTTTCTCAGATCTTGATTCGAAATTACTAACTCTTGAAGATAAAGGCAGGCTTGAATAAAGAAATGGTCAATAATTTAAAGACATCTTTTGCATTCATATTAGCAACTTTTTTCTGCGGAAACCAGTCATTCGCACAAAATAGGGAAGCCACTGTTTCTGAAGTCTGGGTGGCAGACCAGGGAGACGGCACTTATAAGAACCCTATCCTGCATGCAGATTATTCAGATCCAGATGTGGTGAAAGTGGGAAGTGATTTCTATATGACTTCCTCCTCTTTCAACGTTGTCCCGGGATTGCCAATTCTGCATTCTAAAGATCTGGTGAACTGGAAACTTATTGGTCACGCCCTTGAAAGACAACCGCCTTTTGAACATTTCAATAAACCCCAACACGGGAATGGAGTATGGGCTCCTTCCTTCCGCTATTATAAAGAGGAATTTTATATTTACTGGGGAGATCCAGATTTTGGGATCTATATGGTAAAAGCCAAAAACGCTGCAGGGCCATGGGATGAACCGGTCCTGGTGGAAGAAGGAAAAGGACTTATTGATCCGGCTCCGCTATGGGATGATGACGGTAAAGCCTATCTCTCGCATGCCTATGCGGGAAGCCGGGCAGGAATTAAAAGTATCTTGGTTGTTAAGCCATTAAATCCGGATGGCTCCAGAACAATAGGTGCCGGCAAGATTGTATTTGATGGTCATGAAAATCATCCCACAGTTGAGGGTTCAAAATTTTATAAAAGGAATGGCTACTACTATATTTTTGCTCCTGCAGGTGGCGTTTCTACAGGTTGGCAATTGATCCTGCGATCCAAAGATCCCTACGGTCCATATGAAGAACACATTTCGCTGGCACAGGGGGATACAGATATAAACGGCCCTCACCAGGGCGGATGGGTGCAATTGGACAGCGGAGAGGATTGGTTCATTCATTTTCAGGATAAGGAGGCTTTTGGTCGTATAGTTCACCTTCAACCTATGCAATGGAAGAACGATTGGCCTATGATGGGGGAAGACATAAACGGGGACTGGACCGGTCAACCGGTAATGTCGCATAAAAAACCAAATGTAGGAAGATCGCATCCTATTACCACCCCGGCCGATTCAGATGAATTTACCGGTAATGACATAGGACTGCAGTGGCAATGGCAGGCAAACCCGGAAGCAACCTGGGCATTTGCAAATCCTTCCAAAGGACAGTTAAGGTTATATGCCCGACAAATACCAGGCAACAGCAAAAATCTTTGGGATGCTCCAAATTTATTGCTGCAGAAATTTCCTGCTGAAGAATTTACTGCTACAACCAAACTTTCATTCCACTCTAATACCAACCTGGAAAATGAAAAAACCGGTTTGGTCGTAATGGGCATGGCGTATGCATATCTTGCACTGGAAAGTAAAAAGGATGGGATCTATCTAAAATATTCAGTTAATGAAAATGCCGAAAAAGGCAATGCAGAAAAAGAACGTGTTATTAAAAAACTCAACGGCAATTCTATCACCTTGAGAGTGAGTATAGATAAAAATGAAATGTGCACCTTTAGTTATAGTGAGAATGGTAAGGATTTTGTAAAAATAGATGAAACCTTCAAGGCACGTTCCGGTAAATGGATAGGAGCTAAAGTTGGATTATTTGCAACTCAGGAAGAAAAGATCAATGATTCGGGATATGCAGATTATGACTGGTTCCGGTTTTCCAAATAAACAGACCCAACACAAAGTATTAAAGATTTATAATATAAAAAATTTAATAATGGTAAGAACAAAAATGAAGACGTTAATTGCTGCCCTTTTATTCATGGGGTTAGGGTATTACGGCGCTGCACAGGAAGAGACAATGGAGACTATTTATGAGGGTATTGAATTTGACATGCCTCGCGTGAAGGAAACCTCTTTCCCAGATTATTCAAAGAACATAAGGGAGTTTGGTGCTGAATCTGGCGGGATGGTAAAGAATACCGAAGCTATAAAAAAAACCATTGAAGACGTAAATGCAAAAGGTGGGGGAAAAGTGGTTATACCACGCGGACTTTGGTTAACCGGTCCCATTATTTTGAAGAGCAATATAAATCTTCATTTGGAAGCGGGAGCCTTATTGATCTTCAGCAGGGATTTTGATGATTATCACCTTATCGAGACAAGTTTTGAGGGCCTGAACACTGTAAGGAATATCTCACCTATTTACGCCAAAGGAGTTGAAAATATTGCAATCACAGGAAAAGGAACTATTGATGGTAGCGGCGATGCCTGGAGGTTTGTGAAAAAGGAAAAAATGACTGATAGTCAATGGAAAAAACTTGTTAATTCCGGTGGAGTGCTTTCAGAGGATGGAAAGCAATGGTATCCTTCAGAAAATGCGAAACTCGGTCATGAGCTCTCCTCAGATCAAAATGTACCCGATCTTGAAGGTATAGAGGCGCATCAAAAAGTGAAAGATTATCTAAGACCTGTGATGGTGAGTATAGTGGAGAGTAAAAGGATCCTCCTGGATGGCCCAACTTTTCAGAATTCACCGGCATGGAATATTCACCCGCTTATGAGCGAGGATATTATAGTTAGAAATATCAATGTGCGTAACCCATGGTATTCCCAGAATGGTGATGGGCTGGACATTGAATCCTGCAAAAATGTATTGATCTACAACAACACCTTTGATGTGGGAGATGACGCGATCTGCTTTAAATCGGGTAAAAACGAAGATGGAAGGAACCGGGGGATGCCTACAGAGAATGTGATAGTTAAAAATAACATTGTATACCACGGTCACGGTGGAGTTGTTATGGGTAGTGAAATGTCCGGCGATATAAGGAATATACATATTTCCAAGGCAACCTTTATGGGAACCAATGTGGGACTAAGATTTAAGAGTACAAGGGGAAGAGGGGGTGTTGTGGAGAACATATATATCTCAAATATTGACATGATCAATATTCCTAACGAGCCTATTACTTTCAATCTTTTTTACGGGGGACAGGCTCCTTCGCTTGCACAGGGACAGGATGCAATTAAGAAAGTCAATGATGCAAAAATTTTCCCTGTTACAGAGGAAACTCCTTCCTTTAGAAACATTTTTATGAAGGACATACGAGCCACCGGTTCAGGAAGGGCAGCTTTCTTTATGGGCTTGCCAGAAAAGAACGTGCAGAATATTCATATCGAAAATTCAGTTTTTGAAGCAGATCAGGGCATTACCGCTATAGACGTGGACGGGCTGGTGCTTACCAATGTGAAGGTTTTGTCACCAAATGATACGGCATTAACTATCTATAATGGTAAGAATGTTACCATTAGGGATTTTACTTACGCTGAAGAGGGAAATACGCCTGTTAGGGTGCTTGGAAAAAAATCTGAAAAAATTAAATTTCAGAAAAAGGATTTTAAGAGTTCAAAGGAACAGGTATTCCGCGATAAAGAAGTAGCAAAAAATGCGGTTAATATCAATTAAAATATTGCTTCCGGTGATCTTTTTATGGTCAATGACTTCTGCGTCGCAGGGGCAATGTGATATTACATTTTTTTTGATCGGGGATTCCACCCTGGCAGATAAACCTTATGCAGGAAGCAATCCTGAAAAAGGGTGGGGACAGGTCCTTCCGCTTTATTTCAAAGAGAAACTAAAGGTTGAGAATCATGCTGTAAATGGCAGGAGCACCAAAAGCTTCAGGGATGAAGGTCGCTGGGAAACAATTCAGCAAAATTTAAAACCCGGGGATTATGTGCTTATCCAGTTTGGGCATAATGACCAGAAACAAGAATCAGCCGATCGTTATGCTGCGGCAGATACCGATTACAGATCAAATCTGGTACGGTATATTAATGAAACAAGGGCAAAGGGAGCCAAACCAATTATTGCAACCCCAATATCCCGTAGAAGCTTCAATGAGTCCGGCAT
>DATHWA010000391.1:0-13403 GCA_035461025.1 Gillisia sp.
AATTCATCTCCTGTGATAATATATCCTATTGTGGGAGGAACGTAAACTTCAACCTCAGAAATCCCAACAGATGCCAGTAAACCTATAGCCCCCGGCGTAATAACTGTTCCTTTGCTGATTATTAACTGTCCTTTCCTGCATTGGGAGCCTTTAAGCCTTACATTGCTTCCGGTCTCAATTTTATCGTGATCATATAAAATTTCTCCTGCTATATCATCCCGGTCTATTAGTTCTTGCGGAATTACAGTATCTGCCCCTTCCGGCATTTTTGCTCCGGTGAAAATACGGGCTGCAGTACCCGCAACTACTTTTTGTCCTGAGGTATCTCCGGCTTGTATTACTTCTCCCAGCTGCCACTGCTTCCTGCTGCCATCAAATTCCATGGCATATCCATCCATAGCTGAATTGTCAAATGAAGGGACATCAATAGGAGAATGAATATCTTTTGCCAGGTGAAGGTCCAGGCTTTCTTCCAGAGGAACAAGTTTCCCCTCGGCTCTTTCAGTATTTTCTGAAAGTATTTTTCTTGCTTCTGTAACTGGGATCATCCTCCAATTTTGATCATACTTCGGTTCTTAAGCTCGGAGGCATCAGCACCTTTGTATGAATTTGAGAATTGACCGCCCATAACCTTAAATTTCCGCAGAACCGAAGTTCGAATTAGCGGCTCTATATCCTCTCCTCTTCTATGTGTTCCCAGAAGGTCCATTTCTTCACTTCCAAAGAGGCAGTTTTTCATCTTCCCGTCTGCAGTGATCCTCATCCTGTTACAGTCTCCGCAAAAATGCTCGGTCATAGTGGTGATAAAGGCAAAAGTACCTTCGTGCCCAATGGCTTTATATTTTTTAGCTGTGGCGTGAGGTTCATCTTTCAGCTTTACCATATCATACTCCTCCTCAACCCATTTCAACATTTGGCCGGCAGTCACCACTTTCTTACTATTCCAGTGGTTTCCTTCAAAAGGCATAAACTCTATAATCCGCACATGAAGTGGAAGATCTTTGGTAATGGCCACAAAATCCAGGATCTCTTTTTCTATGACCCCTTCAATTCCCACGCAGTTGATCTTCACGCGAAAACCCTCATTGAGCATAAGCAGGATATTATCCCACACTCTCTGGAATTGATCCCTTTTGGTAATCCTTTTAAAAGTTTCGGGATCAAGGGTGTCAAGACTAATATTTAGAGAGCGTACCCCGGCTGCTTTTAAATTTTCTATGTATTTATGAGCAAGAACCGCATTTGTGGTGAGGCTTAATTCTACAGGTAATTTGGAGATCCTGTCCAGTATCTCCGGGAATTCCTTGCGAACCATTGGTTCCCCTCCCGTCAATCTTATTTTATTCACCCCAAGATCCACAAACTTTTTAGCTATATGCTCAATTTCATCCACCTGCATAAGGTGTTTATTGGGCAGGCACTGGATATTTTCATCCGGCATACAGTACTGGCAACGAAAGTTGCAGCTATCTGTAAGCGAAATCCTTAAATAATCGTGGATTCTTTTATGGCTGTCTACTAACATTCACTCTTGGTCTTTTGTCTGGTTTCTTCTTCAATGGTTCCGGTAAATAGCGCAGCACCCAAAATGAGCCAATGGCCATAAAAAGAGATCCTACAAAGGTAGTGAGTGCAAAGAAGATATTACCCTCAAGTGCATTATTTAAAGCACCAAATAAAAACCACACCTGTATACTTACAAAGAGAATTTGTAACAGGATGATCCCTGTCATAATAGTATTGGTCTTATTTGGATGTGCCTCGTTCTGGGATGTTCTAAAATCACTCATCTTTATACGTTTTGATCCTCACTTTGTTCTTTCACATAAACTTTCCCGTCTCTCACCACCACATCCAATCTGGGCAGCGGTCTTGGCGGTGGCCCCTGCAGCACCGCACCGGTGTCTGCGCTAAACCATCCATTGTGACAGGGACATTCTATTTTGTTCTCATCCTTGCGATATCTTACCGCACAGGTAAGATGCGTACATTTTTGTTCAAAAGCCCTCCATTCGTTCTCTTCTAAATGTATAAGAATGTAGGGAATTTTTTTCTCTCCATGAATTTCAAACTGAAACATTTCACCTATAGCAACTTCAGCTTCATCAACTACAAAATGTTCTCCTTCCAATTTCTCTGCGGGAAAGGCTATTGCTTTTATAACGATAAACCCGTTGCTAAGGGCAAAGGCCCCCGATAATAATCCAAGGAATTTTGCAAATTCCCTTCGACTTACATGAGTACCACGCCTTGTTTCTATTGGAAAATCACTTTTCCAACTTGGTTCTCTTTCAGAATCTTCCTTTGACATTTTATTTTAAATTAGGGGATAATTAACTGATTGGTGCCTTTAGGCATCATAATATTTACTTTGGTATTCACTTCCTGCTGTCCAAAAAGGAAAGAGTTCACCGGCTCACTATCTGGTCTCATTCTTTCTATTTCTGCTCTTGTTCCGTAAAACAAGGCCTGACTTGGACATACCGTCGCGCACATAGGTTTTTTACCTGCGCTGGTCCTGTCATAGCACATGTTGCATTTCATCATAAGCTCTGCTTCCTCCATTTTCTTGGGAACTCCAAACGGGCAGGCAAGAACACAATTAGAGCAACCAATACATCTGGAGGTGTTGGCAGAGTGTACCACTCCAAACTCATCCTGATGTATGGCATCTGCCGGACAAACATTTGCACAGGTAGGATCTTCACAGTGCATACAAACCTGCACGGTGGTTTGCGGACTCGTTTTCCTGTCCACATAATTCACGTGAATCATACTCTCCTGCCCATTCGTTTCACATTCAGCACAGGCCATCTCACAGGCATGACAACCAATACAACGTTGCATGTCTACGAAAAAAGCCATTTCCTGATCATAATTTGTTTCCGGCATAATTGTTATTTTAAAGGTTAGATTTTAATTTCGTTCTCTGTTTTCTGTTTTAAATTAAAAACGTTAGCCACGAATGCACGAATATTTTAATATTCTATCCTGGACCACTGCTTCTGTATTTCCAAATCCCACTTCTAACTTCTCTTTTCTCTACTCTCTACTCTCTTCTCTCTTCGCTCTTTTCTTGATTCTTGTCTCTTGGTTCTTGTTTCTTTTTCTAAAGAGAACTTTGATAAGCAGTATCAGTAAGATGCTGTGAGCCTTTTTTCCCGGTTTTTTCCAGCTGGCATGCACAGACCTTAAATTCCGGTATTTTTGAAACAGGATCAAGGTTATCAATAGTCAATTGATTGGCTGAGTGTTTTCCTCCCCAGTGATAGGGGATAAAAACCGTATCCTCACGGATGGTTTCTACCACATGCGCAGGAAATTCTGCCACTCCCCTTCTGGTTTTAACCCTTATTAGATCGTGGTTTTCAATGCCATACTGGAATGCCAATTTTGGATGGATTTCCAGTAAAGGCTCAGGATATTGGTCAATCAATTTTCCTATTCTTCGGGTTGATGTTCCACTTAGATATTGAGAAACTACCCTACCTGTAGTCAATACTACAGGATACTCCTTATTCGGCATTTCTGAAGCAGGACGATATCTTACAGGATTAAAATGTGCTTTTTTATCCGGGGTCTCAAATTTTTTGTCCTCCCACAACCTTGGTGTTCCGGGATGATCCAGGGTTTTGCAAGGCCAGAATATTCCCATATTGTCAACCACTTTTTTATAGGTGATCCCATAGTAATCGGCTGTTCCTCCTTTGGAGGCAACTCTTAATTCATTAAAAATATCCTCGCTGGTGGGATAATCAAACTTCTCTTTTTCTCCAAGGCGGGCAGCCAGTTCCATCAATATCTGTCCATCTCTTCTCGTATTTCCGGGAGGAGTGATTGCTTCATTGATCTTTACCACCCTGCCTTCAGCAGTAGTAACTGTTCCTTCCTCTTCCTCATGAAGTGAACCGGCCATCACAATATCTGCATGACGCGCTGTTTCACTTAAGAAAGTATCTATACATATGTAATATTCAAGTTTTTCAAGAGCTTCCCGCACGAAGTTGTTATTCGGAAGGGACACCAGCGGATTAAAACATATAGAGATCATTCCCTTGATCTCCCCGCGGTGAATGGCTTCAATTTGTTCATAAGCAGATAGGCCTTTCCCCGGCATGTCCTTTTCATCAATACCCCATACCTCTGCTATATATTTACGATGTTCAGGATTTGTGATGTCACGGTTCCCCGGCAATTGATCACATTTATGACCGTGTTCCCGGCCGCCCTGACCATTCCCCTGTCCTGTAATTGTCCCGTAGCCGCAATACGGTCTTCCTATTCTTCCCGATGCCAGAACTATATTGATACAGCTTAGAACATTTTCAACACCCTTGGTATGGTGCTCAATTCCACGCGCATGCAGCAGGAAGCTGGTATTGGCTTTCCCCCACATTTCAGCAGCCTGATAGATCAAATCCTTTGAAATTCCGGTGTGCTCTTCAGCCCAGTCAAGATCATAGTCTTTCACAGCGTCAATGGTTTCCTGGAATCCGGAGGTGTAATTATCGATAAAGTCGTGATCCAGCCAGTCATTATCTACCATGATCTTCAGTATTGCCCCAAATAGAGCTGAATCCCCTCCCGGTCTAATAGGCAAATGAAGATCGGCCGTTCTTGCAAGCGGGATCATTCTGGGATCTACGACAATTAGTTTTGCGCCATTGTCCCTTGCTTGCCATATGTAGTGGGTTAAAGTGGGAAATGTTTCACTTATATTGGCTCCGGCCACAAGTATAACTTCTGCGTGCTTAAGATCTGCCCAGCTGTTGGAGGTTCTGTCCAGTCCAAAGGCTTTCTTATTTCCACCCCCGGCGCTAACCATACAAAGACGGCCGTTATAGTCCAGGTTTGCAGTTTTAAGAGCAACCCTCGCAAACTTACCTATCATATAACTCTTCTCATTGGTAAGGGAAACCCCGGAAAGCATTGCAAAGGAATCTTTACCGTATTTCTCCTGTATCCTTTTGATCTCACTTACCGTCCTGCTCATCGCGTGTTCCCAGTCTACAGGTTTAAAACCTTTTCCCTCAACACGCTCAATAGGCCCCATCAACCTGTCCGGATGATTATTCTGCATATATCGCATAACGCCCTTAGGACATAATCGCCCTTCGTTAAATGGAAACTCCTCCCAGGGTTCAAATCCCGCGATTTTATTATCCTTTACTTTTAATTTTATTCCACACTGCATACCGCAATAGCAGCAGTGGGTTTTCACGAGCTTATCCGGTTCCTTGTTTCCATGGAAACCTACTTGTGGAGCATAGGCCTTATGAGGGCCGTATTTCTCTATAATTTTATCTACTGAAACTGGTAATTTTGCCATTTTCTAATTCTTTTCTTTTCTGGGTTTAACCGAATAATTTTCCGCCTTCCTTTCTCGCCTTCAAATGAGCCATCGCCAAAGCTGCTCGCTTTCCTTCCGGGCTAAGCTCTATATGGTTTGAGCCATCCTGCTTATCATAATTAAAACCCAGATCTTTAGATACATTCTTAAGGTCTTCTATATGTGTTTGGGTTGCAAACTCTTCTCCGGTATGTCGGCAAGTCGCCATCCCTCTGCGTTTTCCTTCGGTTTTATAAAGATTTGCACCCAGCTGGGCAAGGCGTTGGTAAATATGGAAGAATTTACCAAAGGGCAGCCATACCAGGAAAAGGATCACCGTAATGGCGTGAGTCACCGCCATAAATTGGTATGTCTTTCCTTCCAGGAATGTATAATCGTAAGATATTCCAAGACCGGTTACAGAAATTGCAATTAACAAGATCAATGGCAGCCAGTCATTTTCAAAACTTTGAGTGGCTATTAATCCGCCATCTGTAAATCTCCTGTTCATCATCATTACAGCACCTATTGTCACGAGCACAGAACACCATACCAGTCCGTGGAAAGCAATAAAAGCGATTGGGGAACCAAGGCTAAAAGATCCTGCTTCAAATCCAAATAACAGGGCATAATAAGTGGTTTCATCCCCAGGTTTGAGAACAAAATGTATCCAGCCAAAAGTTAAAGGAACAGTAATAGCAAAAGCTATTAAACAACCCGTTGCCAGCAAAAAGTGACCAATCCAGCGGGTTCTGCTTCTATATGCAATGAATCTTTGAAATAGAATATTTCTGAAAAATAATTTTATAGACCTCCACAGGTAAGGAAAAAAGAACCTGCTGAAAAGAAATTGCATACTCCTGCGCCAGTAAAGTTTTGTAGGTGGCCTCTGTATCCAGACAGAATACCTGTAAGCAATCCCAAAAATTGCGAACACAGTTCCAATTAGGTAAGCTATAAGCGCAGGGTCAAAATTTTGCAAATTCCTGGATCCAACAAGGACAAGAATAATTGTGAGCACCGCTGCAATGGTCGCCTTTATTAAGGCCAGCCGGTTTAAAGTTTTAAAAAGTCTGTACATAATTAATTAGGCTATAAACAGTTCTTAATTTCAAGGGATTTTAAATATATGAATTTACTAAGAGTTGAAAAGGGTTCATAATCTGCAAAGCCGATAATTTAAAGTCAGTCTAAATAATTGGATCAAATGGTAATAATTTTGACAAATACTTCAGATATCCCCATTTAGAACATTAATACAATACATTCTTCTGGTTTTTCAGCGGACAAAAATGACCAATTAAGCACCGGCGAAATATGATTATTATCAGTTTTATCCTTTTCATTGCTTATTTAGAATCACTAAATAGAATCGGGAACACTAATAGGCTTCAGAAGAGGATACTAAGAACTTTAATTATATTCAAGCTCTTAAAAAATACAGGCTTTTGTTTGGGGGTTGAAAGAAAACCACCCCGACTTTTTCAGCCGGGGAGATTTTTTGCAGATTCATCCCTGAATTAAATTAGCACTCAATTCCGGAGGAAGGCCGGTCATAATACCACCAGTTAAGACCCAGACAAATGACATAGTAAATTCCGAAGCCATAAAGAGCAAATTCAGGAGTACCCATTTGAATTTGTTCTCCAAATACCTGCGGAATAATAAACGCCCCGTATGCTGCAATTGCTGAAGTCCAACCCAAAACCGGACCGGCTTTCTCCTTGCTAAAGATATAGGGAATACTTCTGAAAGTGGAACCATTTCCAATTCCCGTTGTAATAAATAAAACCATAAAACCTGCAAAGAAAGGCCACCAGTAAACTTCAGGGGTTGCACTATCCCTGGCTTGCACAACGAAATATGCCACCGCCATAGTGGCAATAACCGTAACTATTGTGCTGTATGTTGTTACCCTTGAGCCACTGTTGACTTTATCACTAAGCCAGCCACCTAAAGGCCTCACCAATGCCCCTAACATAGGTCCTATGAATACCCAGGTAAGAAAGTCTGGCGCATTGGGATTTACATATTGTGGATTGGCGGGATCTGTGTACACAAATATATCCTGGCAAAGCTTTGGGAACGCCGCAGAAAATCCAATAAAGGAACCAAAGGTCATCGTATAGATGATCGTCATGATCCAGTTATGCTTGTCTGTAAGAATTGAAAATTGCTTATTCAGGCTTTGCTTAATATCCCCGGGACTCAGGTATTTCATTAAAAGAAGGGTCAGGATCACCACCACAGGAAGAACTATCCACATATTGACCTCAAGGCCAACAAGTAAATATGATCCTATAGCCGCAGTTACAAGCCCCATGCCCACCATAAACAGGCTCTTGGAAATTCCCTGGACTGTGGTTGGAAGTTTTGGGGTTCCTGTTATAACGTTATTCATTCCAAAGAAGGCCGCTACGGCAGCAAAAACTATAGGAATCCATATCCAGCCCGCGTTTTGAAGGCCTGCAAGTGGCTGCTCTTCTATCAATTCCCCTGTACTGTCTACGGCTGAAAAAAGGAAGATCCCAATCACAAACGGGATCATCTTTTGCATTATTCCTACACCCAGATTTCCTATCCCTGCATTAAGCCCCAGGGAGGTCCCCTGCATTCTCTTCGGAAAAAAATAGCTGATGTTGCTCATAGAAGATGCAAAATTCCCACCTCCAAACCCTGATAAAAGGGCAAGTATTGCAAATGTGAAATAGGAGGTACTTTGATCTGAAAGTGCAAAACCTACCCCGAAGGCGGGTATAAGCAAAAGGACGGTGGTAGTAAATACAACATTGCGCCCACCCCCAAGGGCAATAAGAAAGGAATTAGGAATTCTAAGGGTAGCCCCCGCCAGTCCCGCAATTGCAGGTAAGGTATAATACAGGTTATTGATAACCGCAAGTTGTTCCCTGACCATTTCTTCAGACATGTCCGGAGTGATCATCCCAAAATGAAAATTAAACTCTTTCATTTTGGTGGTGATAATACTCCACATCATCCAAACAGCAAATGAAAGCAATAGTGCAGGTATGGAAAGCCAGAGATTTCTATAGGCTATCTTTTTACCTTTTTGTTCCCAAAACACGGGATCTTCTACATTCCATTCTTCCAGGTTAGTCTTCATAGTATTCAGGGTTTATTCAATTTTATATTTCTTTTTTTGACTCAATTTGACGCATAAGTTTGGGCTGCTCACGGTGCATCATCTTTTGTATGGTTCTATGCATCCACCAGAGGCATATAACAGATATTACGAGGGTAAACATCCACGCGCTGGTCCATAGCCCGGAGCCATCCAGTAAGTATCCAAAGATTATTGGGCATACAAAACCTCCCAGACCACCCAGGACACCCACCATTCCGCCTACAACTCCAACCTCATCGGGGAAATACTCCGGAATATGTTTGTAGACCGCGGCCTTACCAATCCCCCAAATACTTCCCAGAATAATGACCAAAAAGGTAAACACCCATACATTGGCCTGGAAGAAGATCTTGGTTTCCCCGCTGGCGAGCAATTCTCGTTTTTCTACCCGTTGTCCTTCCTGAACTACTGGCTCCTGCCAGGTCTCTTTTTTCGGAAACACGAAATCCCCTTCAGCCGTTTCAAAATCTGATTCGCCTCTTGCCAGTACTTTATATTCAATCCCGGCTGCGACTATTTTAGTTTCAGTTACTTCTGTAACTTCCCCGGCCTGTTTGGCCATAATTCCGTTACCGGGAGAGTATATCTCCATTTTTGGAAATATCAATAAGAAGCTAATAGCAAGGGAAGTACCTAAAACCCAGTACATCACTTTTCGGGCACCCCATTTATCTGACATCCACCCGCCAAGTGCCCTGATGACTCCGGAAGGGAAACTAAAAGCTGCAGCCAGAATACCGGCTGTTACCAGTGGGAGGTAATAAACGTTTACATAGTAAGGAACCAACCATTGGGAAAAGGCTACAAAACATCCAAAAACAAGAAAATAATAAAGACCAAAGCGCCAAACTCTCATACTTTTGAGAGGCTGCATAAGTTTCTTAATAGTCCGCTGCGTTGCCGGCTTCTTATTTTTTGCAAAGACCACAAAAATGATCGCCATTATGACCAGGACAGCCGCATATATGACCGGAAGTGTCCTCCAGTTTTCCATATCTGCCCCATTATTTGTTAGCCTTAATAAAATAGTTGGTGCCAAAAGGGTTGTAAGAGCGGCTCCTGCATTTCCGGCCCCAAATATTCCCAAAGCCCTTCCCTGCCAATCTTTCTCATACCACACGGAGGTATACGCGATCCCCACCGCAAAACCGGCTCCTGTAAGACCATATCCAAAACTACATAAGGCAAAACCCCAAAAGGAATCTACATATTGCAACATGAACATTGGGACAGCACTTATGAGAAGTAACCCTCCAAAAACCCATTTTCCTCCAAATTTATCTGTCATTATCCCAACAGGCAACCTGAATATTGATCCTGTGAGAACCGGGATCCCTAATAGCCATCCTATTTGAACTGAACTCCAGTCATAAGCTCCATTATCTACAAGAAAGGTTACGGTAACCCCATTGAACATCCAGACCGCGAAACAAATGGTAAATGCCAGGGTGTTTAAAAAAAGCATTCTGTGAGAAGTGGAAGAAGGTTTACTCATACCTGTGGAGGTTTTATTTTTTTTGTTTTATAAATTATTTAAACTAAAATTCGGATGCAAACTTCAGAATTTACTCAACTTCAAAAAATGATGAATATCAGCAACCTGAGTATTCTTAGCCACTAAACACATCTCTCCTCCCTTAAATTTTTCTTCTAAGCTTTGCTCTCATTCTTAATGATAACCTACATAGTCCAATCCCTTTGAGTTCAAAATTCCTCTTCTCCAAGATAGAAATTTTTAAACATTCTATAAAAAAGACGTCAGAGGAACAGGAAAAACTATAAAACTATTATAGTTTAGCCGGAAATTTTATTGGATGTTAATTCTAACTTTTTAGAAGTTTAAACGAGCAGAGAGACCGTGAAAATAAGGACTAAAAGAAAGCTAATTACCTATCTGGATGTACTGGACAGACCGCTAAAGTTTAACCCTTTCGTCTTTAGCCGGAATTTTTTCCTGTGGGCTATTCTGGGGATTGTGGGTGGCCTTATCGCCGGTGTTTACTGGATCGTTCTGGAAATGCTAATGCACGGCCTGGCCTTTTTTGATGGTTGGCAGGTGATACCTACTATGGCGCTTGCAGGATTCCTGGCGGGATTGATCATACATCTTATTGGAGATCCCGGTGAAATACAGCTTATAGTAAACAACATTAGGTTCAATAAGGGGAAACTCGATCCTAAGAACAACCTTTCCATGGTGTTGTCTTCCTTGCTTTGTGTAGGATCTGGAGGGAGTTTAGGCCCGGAAGCTCCCCTGGTGCAGGTTACCGGTTCTACCGGGAGCTGGCTGGGAAAGATGCTGAGATTAAAAGGAGAAGAATTGCGGTCCCTGAGCATAGCCGGGATGGCTTCCGGCTTCACGGCTCTTTTTGGAGCGCCTTTGGGTGGGAGCCTTTTCTCATTGGAGATCCTGCACCATAAACACGCGGCAGAATATTATAAGGCTATTATTCCGGCTTTTGTAGCAAGTTGTTTTAGCTACATAATCTTCGCTCTTATCATACACCTTGGGCTAGGCCCTATTTGGGATCTTCCCGCATATATAATGGAAGATAAATTTGATTTTGCCTATGCAGTACTATTTGGAATGGCGGGAACTTTTATTGGATGGATATTTATTTTTACCACCAAATTCTTTAAATCGGGTTTTTATAAGCTGAAGTTTCCCATATACTATAAAACCTTAATAGGGGGTATTATCCTGGGGGTGATAGCTTTTTACTTCCCCATTACCCGTTATTTTGGACATCATGAGATCAATGATCTTTTACTGAATGATTTTAGCCTGGAATTTCTTACTGCCGTTCTGGTTATGAAGATCCTCGCAATTTCAATAACCGTTACTTCCGGCTGGAGAGGGGGATTTATTATTCCGTTATTTTTTGTAGGTGCCACCCTGGGATTGATAATTCACCAGGTCTTTCCATCTACCAACCTTTCCCTGGCTGTGATCACCTGTATGGCAGCCATAAATGCCTGTGTAACGAGAACTCCAATGAGTACAACAATTTTACTTGCTACCTTAACAGGTTTCGGATATTTCATCCCTATTCTTTTTGCAAGTTTGACCGGGTATTTCCTTGCTCCCAGAATTCCGTTTATTTCCTCTCAGATGGGAGAAGATCGGAAGGAAGACTAATTCATTTCAAATTTCAGACCTCAATTTAAACATGCAAGCTGGTTTCTTTACCCTTTACAAAGGGGTAATATTACAATCATTATTTTAACGGGATCCAGAATTTGTCCTCCCAATCTTCCTCTTTGAATGGAATTCTTTGATGCTGCTGTTGCAGCTCTGCAAGCTTTTCAGAATTCTTGATTTCCTTGAAGAGCACACGTTCCTCAAAACGGATGTGAGAAGTCAATTCTTCTTCCAGTAGGTTTAGGACCTTTTCATTTTCACAACTACAACTCAGCAATTTCCTGATACGCCTATGATTTGCAAGGGCACGTTTTACTCTAAGGTTACTTCCAATAACAGGAAATATATATTTTTCCTCGATCTCAAAATGCGGTTCCAAATAGGTGGCCAGGAACCAATCTGTATATGCCCGTATCCTCTGCAGTTCTATATGCTTTTTTAATCCATCACGTATTCTGGAACAAAATTGCAAAGCGTGATGGTGTTCCTCTAAAATTGGCTCTAATTCTGTAACCTTCCTTCTAGATTTAGTTGTAATCGCACTCATTCCTTTATATTTTTAATTTCCCCTTCTGCCGGAACCTATCCCTGAGTATTTTTTAGCTTTAATTTTTATTTGCCATTTAGAAAGATTTAGTTTTTCCAGAAGTGATCCAGCCAGTCATCATCAGAGAATTGAATACCATTGTGATGCTTTTCAATCTCCTCCAATTGCTCTGCAGAAGCAACTTCCTGGATTTCATTAAAGAGTACCCTTTCTTCAAACCTTATATGGCTATCCAACTCTTCTTCAATGCTGTTCAGGGCAATAGCAATTTCAGTTTCCTGGGAAAACAAACGCTTTAGCCTGCGATGTTCCGCAAGGGCCCGTTTTACAAGATCGTTTTCATTGCCTAATACAGGAAAAATAAATTTTTCCTCAGCCTCAAAATGCGGATCCAGGTAATGGATCTTAAACCACTCTGTATATGCTTTTATACGTGATATTTCAATGTTTTTACTCACTCCCTGTCTTATTTTCCAGCATAGTAATAGTCCATGATGATGTTCCCTGCTTAGAGGTTTTAAAGCTTCGTGTCTCTTAATGGGCTTCTTCATTCTTTTTCATTTTATGTGGTTAAAATCATAATTTCCATTTCATCAAAACCACCAGTTCTACTAATTGATTCAAAATTGGGTATTAATTCTTCCAACACTTATGAGTATAATCATATAGTTCAATACTCCGTGTTTTCCATTTCATTACAATTTTTGCCTTAAGATAAGTGATCCCTACTTAACAAAGCTATAGACGCTTATAAAAGAATTATTAACTCATTTTCTCCTGATAAAGGAAAAAGGTTTTATAAAAGAAAGTGTTTTGTGAAATTGAAAACAAAAACGCGGAATGCTCTGTCTTCTGGAAGACACATATAAGCCTTTGGAAAAAACTGAAGATTCAAAAATGTCCGGATTACCTGTCCGTCCCATGCAAAACTAAAATGGGAAGGGAATTGGTTACCTGAGAATAGATCCCGTGTTTGGTATGCAAAAATCTGTCACATATCCCCAGATTTTTTCCAAGCATGATGATCATATTAAAATTACGCTGAATTTTTTTTTGATTAATTTCAGAGAAAATATCATCTCCTTCCGCAGGCATTAAGTTTACAACCTTTTTTCGTATTTGAGAAAATAATCTTTGGGCTGTTGTGCTATTCGAAACTACCGCGGATTCACCTATTTCAACTACCGTGAAATCTGCACCGGGAGCGATACCGGGTCTCGTAAAAAATTTAAAAATATCATCG